>JAUIEL010000177.1 GCA_030428825.1 bacterium | reverse complement strand
CCCGACCGGAGGCCGCCGGCGGAACCCCGTGGCCGCCCGCTTCTCCCGACCCGCCGGCCGGGCTCCGATCCGCGTGATAGACTTTCTCCGGTCCATAATCTGGAGGATGTCGCGTGGTGCTTCGAACCGTCGTGTTCGCAATGGTTTGTGCCCACGCTTGGGGGGCGCCCACGGTCTCGGAGGCGACCCTGGTCCGGGTTCCGCTTCCGCGCGCCGCGGACCTCCAAACCGTCCACTCCCTCGGCCTCGACGTCGTCACGGTCCATCCGGTCGACCGGGACGGCCCCGAACTCGCGCCTCCGGCAGCGGACCTCGTCGTCGACCGGGACGAGCTCGCCCTCCTCCGGCGCCTCGGCTTCCGCCCCCGGGTCCTCCCCCGCGCCTCCGTCGACCGCGGCTTCACGTTCGCGAGCGCCGGCCCCTCCCTCCCCCCGGGGTACGGCCAGGGCGCGATGGGCGGCGCCTACACCCTCGCCGAGATCGACGCGCTCCTCGACCACTACGCGGCGACCGCGAGCGCGCTGGTGACGCCGAAGTTCGTGGTCGGGGTGTCGGTCGAGGGGCGACCGATCCACGCCGTGCGCGTCTCCGACCAGCCGGGAGTCGACGAGGGAGAGCCGCGCGTCCTGTTCGACGCGCTGCACCACGCGCGCGAGCCGATGTCGGCGCACTGCCTCCTCGTGCTGCTCGAGCGGTTGGTGTCGTCGTACGGGACCGATCCCGACGTCACGTCGCTGGTCGACGAGCGCGACGTCTGGATCGTCCCGGTCGTGAACCCGGACGGGTACGTCCACAACCAGACGCAGAACCCGGCCGGCGGCGGGCTGTGGCGAAAGAACCGGCGGCCGCTCGCCGGCGGTTGCGTCGGCGTCGACCTGAACCGGAACTACTCCTTCCAGTGGGGCGTCGACGACCTCGGCTCGAGCCCGGACCCGTGCTCGGCGGTCCACCGCGGGCCGGCGGCGCTCTCCGAACCGGAGTCGGCGGCGATCGCGACGCTCGTGCTCGTGAACGGCTTCGACGTCGTCGCGAGCCTGCATGCCCACGGCCGGCTGTTCCTCCGCCCGTTCGGGGTCGTGGCGCCGCAGTCGCCGCGGGAGGCGCTCTACCTCGCGCACGGGGAGCGGCTGGCGGCGACGAACGGCTACCGGAGCGGCGACGTGATGTCGCTCGTCGGGCCGGCGAACGGGAACGCGCTCGACCACCACGAGGCGCTGTTCGGCGCGGAGGCGTGGGGGTTCGAGGTCGGCACGTCGTTCTGGCCGACGCCGACCGAGATGGTCGAGGTCGCGCTCGAGAACGTCGACCCGCTCCTCGCCTTGACCCGCTACGCCGGCAGCGCCGTCGCCGCGGTCGCGCTGGTCGTCGACGACGCGGCGGGGGACGGCGACGGGCACGCGGACCCGGGGGAGACGGTCGACGTGACGGTGACGCTCGAGAACCTCGGCCGGGACCCGTCGGGCGCCGTGGCGGTCGCCGTCGCTTCCGCGGACCCCGCGCTGACCGTGGTCGCCGGTCAGGGGACGGGGGCGGCGGTCGCGTCGCTCGGCACGGGGGCCGCGCACGGCGTCCGCATCCGGGTGGAGCCGGGCGCGTCGCCGGGGGCGCGGATCCCCCTCGAGGTCGCGGTGACGACCGACGGGGTGGTGACGACGGAGACCCTCCATCTCGACGTCGGGACGCCGCGGGTGATCGGGCTCGACGACTTCGAGGTCGACCGCGGGTGGACGGCGGGGCTCGCGACCGACACCGCCTGGACCGGGAAGTGGACGCGCGCCGACCCGGTCGGGATCCAGCAGGGCGCCGACGTCGCGCAGCCGGAGGACGACCGGACGCCCGCCCCCGGGACGCGGTGCTACGTCACGGGGAACCAGGGGACCGTCGCCGGCCAGGACGACGTCGACGACGGCGTCACCACGCTGGTGTCGCCGCGCTTCGACCTGAGCTCCGCCGTCGGGCCGCGACTCCGCTACTCCCGGTTCTATTGGTGCTCGAAGCAGGACGACCCGTTCCGCGTCGACGTCTCCGACGACGACGGACAGTCGTGGGCGCCGCTCGAGATCGTGACCGGCAGCCCGAACGAGTGGACGACCGTCGAGTTCCCGCTGGCCGGGGTCGTCCAGGCGACCGCGGAGGTCCGGTTCCGCTTCACCGCCGTCGACGCCCAGGTCGCGTCGGTGACCGAGGCGCTGATCGACGACGTCGAGCTGATCGACCACGGCGCCGAGCCGCACCTCCTCGTCGTCGGGGCGCCGGTCCTCGGCGGCGCGGTCGACCTCTTCGCCGCCGCGGATCCCGGCGCGCGGCTGGTCCTCCTCGCGGCGTCGGCCCCGGGCGCGGCGACCGTCCACGGGGTCGCCGGGACGCTCGCGCTCGACGTCGGGTCGCTCGCGGTCCTGGCCGACGCCGACGTGCCGGCCGGAGGGCTCCTCCGGATCCCGGCGGTCGTGCCGGACGCCGCGATCCTGTCCGGGAAGACGGTCTGGCTGCAGGCCGCGGCCGTCCCCGCCGGCGGGCTCGGCGCGGCGTTCTCGAACGCGACCGCCGTCACGATCGAGTGAACGGCCGAGGGGCGTCGGGAGGCCCGGCGCCCCGCGCGAGACGCTTCGCCCGGGCCGCTCCGGACCGAAACTCCGCGAACCGGATCAACGCGAGGTCCGTCGCGCACGTCCTTCTCCGGCGGACCGCCCGCCTCGGACCGGAGAAGGACCGGCTCATGCCGGTCCGTACGATCCACCGATGAGACGGGTCGACCGGACGTCGATCCACGGCGGCCGAGACGATCGCCCCGCCCCGAGAGCCGCCCCCGACCGATGGACTGGACCGACCTCCTCCCCTTCACCGACCTCGGAGGCGTCCCGTCGCCGCGCCGGTTCGGCGCGCTGCTCGCGTTCTCCGCGCTGTTCGACCTCGCGCTGGTGCTGTTCGTCCTGCTGCGACGCCCTCCCCGGCCGATCGGTGTCACGCGAGTGGCGCTCGCGGTGGCGGCGGTCACCGCGACGCTGCCGATCGACCTCGCCGTGTTCCACGCGACGGGGCAGGCGGAGAGCGGGGTCGGCGGCGCGATCTTCGGGACGTTCGCGATGATCCACGCGGCGTGGCACGACGTCGTGCTGGTCACTCCGGCCGTGGCCCTCGTCGGACTGCTCGTCGCCCGGAAGCGGCTGACCCGGCCGGCGTTCGCGGTCGCGGTCGGCGCCCTCGCCGCGGCGCCGATCGGCGTGTACGCGCGGTTCGTCGAGCCGACCCGCCTCCGGATCGAGCGGGTCGACGTCCCGGTCCGCGCGGCCGCCCGGACCGGGGCGCCCCTCCGCGTGGCGGTCCTCTCCGACCTCCAGACCGACGAGGTGACCGATCACGAGCGCCGGGCGTTCGCCGCGATCGAGGAGGCGTCGCCCGATCTGATCCTCGTCCCCGGGGATCTGTTCCAGGGGTGCCAGCGGCGGTTCGACGAGGTGAAGGAGGAGCTGCGAGCGCTCTTGAGGCGGCTCGACGCGCCGGGCGGGGTCTGGTTCGTCTACGGCGACGTCGACCTCCGCTTCCGGGTGGAGGAGATGCTGGAGGGGTCGAGGATCCGGGTCCTGGAGAACGAGATCGCCGAGACCGAGGTCCGCGGTCGGCGGGTCGTGCTGTGCGGTCTCGAGCGCCACTTCGACAACGATCGCGCCCGCCGGACCCTCGACGAGCTCCTCGCGCGCCCCGATCCCACCGAGGTGCGGATCGTGTTCGCGCACCATCCCCACGCGGTCGACCTCCTCCCGGCCGGGGCGGCGGTCGACCTCACGGTCGGGGGGCACACGCACGGGGGGCAGGTCTCGATCCCCCTGTTCGGTCCGCCGATGACCCTCTGTCCGCTCCCGCGAAGGCTCGCGGCCGGGGGGCTCCACGAGCGGAACGGCAACCGTCTGTACGTCAGCCGCGGCGTCGGCCACGAACGGGGGTACGCGCCGAGGATCCGGTTCCTGGTCCCGCCGGAGCTGAGCGTCCTGACCCTGGATCCGGCGGGGACTGGAGACCCGGACGGGACTCGCTAGAGTGGGCCCGCCGATCTCGGAGGTGTGAACATGAAGAAGGTGACCGGACTGACCGCGCTGCTGGCGGTGCTCGCGATCGCGCCGGGCTGCTCGACGCTGTACGACCTCTCGTACGACCAGACGGTCTACGGCGGGACGAAGCACAACCTCGCGCAGTGGTGCGACGACGACTGCGAGACCGAGGGGATCTGGTACAGCATGTTCGACTTCGTCCCGAGCGTCGTCGGCGACACCGTCGCGCTGCCGCTCACGATGCCGCTCGCGCTCTGCCGCTGCGACGAGGACGGCTACGGCCGCTGATCCGTCGGCCGCGCCGCCCGCGGGCGGCGCGCGCAGCTCGGCTCTTCGCGTGTTGGGGACGGTGCTGGTCGCGGCGGGGCTCGTCTGGGGCGGGCTCGTCACGGCGCTCTGGCTGCTCCAGGACCGGCTGATCTTCCTCCCGACGCGCGCCGTCGCCGCCACCCCGCAGCGGGTCGGCCTCCCGTACGAGGACGTCTCCCTCGCGCTCGAGAACGGCGAGCGCGTCGCCGGCTGGTTCGTCCCGGCCCGGGCGCCGCGCCGCGGGACGCTCCTCTTCTGCCACGGCAACGCCGGCAACGTCGGCGACCGGCTCGATTCGATCTCGACGTTCGTCGGCTTCGGCCTCGACGTGCTGATCTTCGACTACGAGGGGTACGGCGCGAGCACCGGCCGCCCGAGCGAGGAGGCGTTCGTCCGGGACGCGCGCGCGGTCTGGCGCCATCTCGTCGACGATCGCGCGATCCCGCCCCGGGAGATCGTCGTCTTCGGGCGGTCGCTCGGCGGCGGGGCGGCGACGGCGCTCGCGGCCGAGGTCGATTGCGCGGGGCTGGCGATCGAGTCGACGTTCACCTCCGTCGCCGACCTCGCCGCCGAGCTCTACCCGTCGTGGCTGGTTCCGCGTCGGCTGGTCCGTCACCGGTTCGAGAACGCCGAGCGGATCCGCCGGTTCGTCCGGCCGCTCCTGATCGCGCACTCGCCCGACGACGAGCTCGTCCCGTTCCGCCACGCCGAGCGGCTGTTCGAGGTCGCCGGGTCGCCCGAGAAGGAGTTCCTCCGGCTCGCCGGCGGGCACAACGACGGCCCGTTCGTCACCGGGTTCGCGTACGAGGCGGCGTACCGCCGTTTTCTCGACGTCGCCCTCGGCCGCCCCTGATCGAATGGCGGGATGAAGACCGACGGACCGAACGAAGACGCCGCGGCGAGGAACCGCCGGTCGTGGAACGCGGCGACCGCCGCCCACAACCGGCACAAGCTCGACCAGGCCGGCTTCCTGAAGCGCGGCGGCAGCACGCTCTTCCCGGACGAGCTGGAGCTGGCGGGCGACGTCGCGGGGCGGCGGCTGCTCCACCTGCAATGCAACTCGGGGCAGGACTCGCTGTCGCTCGCGGCCCTCGGCGCCGACGTGACGGGGGTCGACCTGAGCGACGAGGCGATCGCGTTCGCCCGGCGGCTCTCCGAGGAGTCGGGGATCACGGCGACGTTCGAGCGGTCGGAGGTCTGCGCCTGGCTCGAGCGGGCGGCGTCGGACGGGGGACGGCGGTTCGACGTCGCGTTCGCCACGTACGGAGTGCTCGGGTGGAACGAGGACATCGACCGGTGGATGCGCGGCGTCCACGGCGTGCTCGCGCCGGGGGGACGGCTGGTCTCGCTCGAGTTCCACCCGCTGGTCTGGTCGTTCGACGCCGACGGGCGGATCGTCGAGCCGTATTTCCTCGAGGGTCCGATCCACGAGCCGGGCGTCGCCGACTACGTCGCCGCGGCCGGCGACGGGCTGACGCCGATGGGGCGGGTCGACGGCGTGGAGCCGTTCGAGAACCCGCACCCGTGCGTCGGCTTCCAGTGGACCGTGGCCGACGTCGTCAGCGCGGCGATCGGGGCCGGCCTCGTGATCGAGCGCCTGGTCGAGTACCCGTATTCGAACGGCGCGCGCGTCCGCCCCGACCTGGTCGACATCGGCGACCGGCGCTACGGCTTCGCCGAGGGGACGCCGGCGACGCCGCTCATGATCGGGATGGTCGCCCGCCGGGACTGAGCGGGCGCGGGGACGTCTCCGACGGGCGTCCGCGGTCGCTCCCGACTTCCCCGGCGGGCTGCTACCATGCCCCCGTGGCCTTCTGGCGGAAAGAGCGACGAGAAGAAGGAGCGTCGAGCATGGCGGATCACGTCGACGTGCGGGAGGTCCTGCGTCAGCGGCACATGCGCGAGCTGTCGGAGTACGCGCACGAGGCGGGGCAGCGGCCGCACATCGTCCAGCGGCTCGACGAGCTGATGCAGCAGATGGCGCGCGACGGTATCCGGCTCGAGCCGGACGAGCGGGCGAAGCTCGCCGAGCAGGTCGCGGACGACATCTGCGGCTACGGTCCGCTGCAGCCGCTCCTCGACGACGCGACGGTCACCGAGGTCATGGTGAACGGCCCCGACCGGATCTTCGTCGAGCGGGACGGGAGGAAGGGCCTGCATGACGTCACGTTCGACAGCGACCGGCACCTCCGGACGACCGTCGAGAAGATGCTCCGGTTCGGAACCAAGCGCCTCGACGAGCAGTCGCCGTACGTCGACCTCGCGATGCCGGACGGCACGCGGGCCAACGTCATCATCCCGCCGGTCGTCGAGGGCGGTCCGCACGTCACGCTCCGGAAGTACATCCGGACGATCAACAGCCTCGACGACCTGCTCGCCCGCGGCGCCGTCGACGAGCGGATGGCGAGCTTCCTGGTCGGCTGCGTCCGCGCCCACATGAACATCCTCTTCTCCGGAGCGACCGGCTGCGGGAAGACGACGCTGCTCGAGGTGCTCGGCGGGCAGTTCGGCGCCGACGAGCGGATCGTGGTGATCGAGGACACTCCCGAGCTCCGGTTCGGGCAGACGAACGTCGTCCGCATGCTCACCCGGGCGCCGAACGTCGAGGGGAAGGGGGAGATCACGACGCGCGAGCTGTTCGTCAACTCGCTCCGCATGCGACCGAGCCGGATCATCCTCGGCGAGATCCGCGGCAAGGAGGCGCTCGACTACCTCCAGGCGGTCACCAGCGGGCACCGCGGCTCGCTCGCCGTGATCCACGCCTCGAGCCCGGAGGAGGCGGCGATCCGGATGGAGAACCTCGTCCTCCAGTCCGGCGTGAACATCCCGGTGTCGGCGATCCGCCAGCAGATCGTCCACGGCATCGACGTGATCGTCCAGCAGGTCCAGCTCTCCGACGGCACCCGCCGCGTGAACCGGATCGCGGAGATCCTCGACCTCGACGACGCCGGGAACATCGAGATGCGCGACGTCTTCCAGTTCGAGGAGGAGGCGCTGGAGGAGGACGGGACGGTCCGCGGGCGGTTCACCCCGACCGGCGTCGTTCCCGAGTTCTTCCCCCGGTTCGCGCTGGCCGGGGCGCCGGTCGACGAGGCGATCTTCAAGGTCTGACGGAGCGCTCCCGTTCGCTCGCCCGGGCGGACTCGTTTCGGGGGGGACGTGTTTCCTCCGAACCCGGGAGTCCTCCCATGTGCATCGATCGTCTCGTCCCGCTCGTCCGCGCCGTCGGCCTGGTCGTCGTCCTCGTCGCTCCAGCCGCGGCCAAGACGCTGAAGGTCCCCTCGAAACCGCACCCGACCATCCAGAGCGCGATCGACGCCGCGTCTCCGGGCGACACGGTCGAGGTCGACGGGGGGACGTACTTTGAGAACCTGCTCGTCCCGCCCGCCAAGTCCGGCCTGACGCTGGCGGCGGACGGGCCGGTGATCCTCGACGCGCGCACGTCGAGCGCCGGCGACGGGCCGGGGATCGAGGTCCGCGCGCCGAACGTGACGATCGACGGGTTCGTCGTCCGGAACGCCGCCGACGCGCCGGGGGGCGCGAAGGGGCACGGGATCCTGGTGGTCGCCGACGCGCCGACGGTGCGGGACTGCGTCGTCCAGGGGTGCCGGCGCGTCGGGGTCCAGGGGGCCGCGCCGAACGCGCGCGTCCTCGACACGAAGCTGATCGGGAACGGCGGCGGCGTCGACCTCGAAGGGGACGGCGTGGTCCTGAAGGGCTGTCTGTTCCGCCTCGTCGACGGAACGGCGGCCGTCGTGGCCGGCGGCGGTGCGAAGGTGATCGACAACCGTTTCGAGGTGGTGGAGCAGGACGGCGTCCTCGTGAACGGGCCCGACGCCGTCGTGCGGAAGAACCGGTTCGTCTCGATCGACGGCGACTCGATCGGCGTGAAGGGGGACCGCGCGAGGATCGTCGACAACCGTTCGGTGTCGATCTACGACACCCACGCGAAGCTCGAGGGGAACGACGGCCTGATCCTCGACAACGTCTTCACGGCGACCGACAGCGGCTACGGCATCGAGGTCGACGGCGACCGGAACACGATCCGGAAGAACAGGGTCTCGAAGGGGGAGTACGACCTGATCGAGGTCGACGGCGACGACAACGTGATCGAGGAGAACGTGATCACGCTCGGCGCGGACACGGGCATCGAGGCCGACGGCGACCGCCTCGTCGTCCGCGACAACGACGTGCGGAGGATGATGGACCAGGGGATCCGCCTGTCGGGAAACGACTTCCTGGTGGTCGGGAACCGGATCCGGGAGATCACCGAGGGCGACCCCGGCATCCTCGTCTTCGTTGGCCCGACCGTCGTGGCCGGAGCGGTGCTCGACAACGAGATCGATCGGGTCACCGCCGCCGGGATCGAGGTCCGCGGGGGGAGCGGTCTGCTGATCGCCGGCAATCGCGTCCGGCGCTGCGGCGGGGACGGCGCGGCCGCGTTCGAGATCGAGGGGGTCGCCCACCTCGTCCGGGACAACCTCGCCCGCGACAACGCCAACGACGGGTTCCGCGTCGAGGGGACGAACGTCGAGCTCCGGGACAACCGGGCGATCCGGAACCTGAAGGACGGCTTCGAGGTCGTCGCCGGCTCGGTCGGCGTCGCGCTGCGGGAGAACGAGGCGACGGAGAACGGCGCCGAGGGGCTCGCCAACCTGGGAGCGTCGACCGTCGCGACGAAGAACGTGCTCGAGGAGAACCGGATCGACCTCGCGAACTCCGGCACGTTCGCTCAGCTCTCCGGGAACGCGTTCCAGAGCGGCGGCGCGGCGACCGCGCCGATCGTCGACTGAACCGACCGGGATCGTCGGGCCGCCTCCGTCAGCCGGTGGCGGCCCGGCCGAGGCCGCGCCGGGCCACCTCGTACCCGACCAGCAGGCCCTGCACGTCGACGACGACATGCAGCACGATCGCCGGCAGGATCGAACCGGAGAGGACGAACAGCAGCGCCGCGAGGAGACCGACGGCGCCACACTTCAGCGCCCCCGCCGCGCCCTGGTACGCGTGGCCGAGGCCGAAGATCACCGTCGACCCGAGCACCGCGACCCAGAGCGGCGCGAACGCGGCGAGGTAGCCGATGACGAAGGCGCGGTACAGGATCTCCTCGCAGACGCCGGCGGTGAAGGCGAGGCCGAGCGCCAGCGACCGCTCGCGAGGCGTGTGAGGGAGGAGGGGGAGGACCGTCTCCATCGTCGTCCCGAGCGACGCGAGCTCGTCCGCGGACGCGGTGCGGACGCGCCTCACCTGCGCCAGCAGGAACGCCGAGAGGACGAGGACGAGTCCCGACGCGATCCGGAAGCTCGAGCTGTCCGGCACGGTCAGGCCGAGCGTCGCGAGCGGTCGGTCGCAGACGACCCAGACCACCAGACACGCGGCGAGCAGACCCCACTCGATCGCGTACGTCTCGAGATACCCGCGGACGCGCCCCCGCGAACCGCGCTCGCGGACGTCCCGTTCGAACGAGGGCCACGTCCGCCACGACCAGAGCGGCCAGGCGACGGCGACGGCGAGGAACAGCAGGTGGTCGAGCGGTCCGGTCATCGTTCACTCCGTTTCGTCGTCCCGGCGACCGCGCGCCGGGGCGAGGGCGGCGAGGAAGGAGTAGTGCTTTCCGCGTCGGCGACGCGTGCGGCGGGCTTCCTCGAGGATGTCGACGATCGCGTCGACGTGAGCGTTCACGCGCCGCAGCTCCGCCTTCGTGAGCCGCGCCCGGCCGCGCAGGCCGAACACCTCGCGGTCCGCCCCCTCGCGGCGTACGTCCGGCCGACCGAGCGCGTCGGCGAGCTCGCGACCGGTCGCGCGGAGGATCGCCGCCGCGGCGCGGCGCGCCGCCTCGACCCCTTCCGGCGAGTCCGGGGACGGCCCGACGGTGATCCGGCGGGCCGTGAGGGCGTAGAGCGCCTCGTCCTTCCGGCCGCGCCGACGGGTTCCCGCCTCGCGCAGCACGCCGACGTCGAGGAGGATCTTCACGTGGTGGTAGACCGACCCGAGCGAACGGCCGAGCCGCTCGGCGAGCTCGGCGACCGAGAGTGCGTCCTCGGCGGCGAACGACTCGATCAGCTCGGCCCGGGCCGGGGAGGTGACGGCGGCGATCTCGTCGGGGTGACGGAGGTGGAGGTCGCGTCGGGTCATGGAGGCATTGTTCCAGAACCGATGGATTTTGGAATGAAGAATCGGCGTGAGTTTTCGTGCCGGTGCCCGGACGGAGGACGGAGGACGGATGGTGGGCGCGGATGCCGGGCCCACCGATCGTGTACCGGGCCAGGGACGGCCGCCGACGATCCTGCCAGAGGGAGGTTCCGGCTCCCTCTCACCCTTCGGGAGAGAGCGGGAGAACTACGGCCCCGGCGGGAA
>JAUIEL010000176.1 GCA_030428825.1 bacterium | reverse complement strand
CGAACGCGACGGCCGCCGCCGCGAGCAGGACGCCGCCGCCGGACGCCGCGGGGACGAGCGGCAGCGCGCCGCCGAGGCCCGCCGCCGCGAGCGCGCCGCCCGCCGCCGCCGCGAGGAGCGCGAGGAGGTTGAGGACCTGGCTGTTCATGGAGTCGATGCGGCTCTTTCGGCGGACGGACCCGCCCTTCTTTCGAGCAATCTCCGGCACGCCCGGTCGAGCCGGCCGCCCGGATCGAGGATCCGGACCTCCGCCGCCTCCTCCCGCGCCCGTCCGAGGTCCCCCTCCTCGAGCAGCGCCATCACCAGCAGCGACCGCGTCGGCGCGTGGGCGGGGTCGAGGGCGACCGCGCGCTCCAGCGGATCGACCGTCGCCCCCGGGGTCCCGCGACGCGCCCGCGCCACGCCGACCCAGGCCGCGCGCGAACCGGGGTCGAGCCGCGTCGCCGCCAGGAACGCCGCCTCCGCGCCCGCCGAATCGTGCTCCAGCAGGAGCGCCTCGCCGAGCGCCAGCCGGACGCGCGGCTCGTCGGGGAGCTGGCGGGCGAGACCGCGGTACGCGCGGGCCGCCTCCGCCCCGTCGCCGCGCCGGAGGAGCCCCGCCGCCGCCAGCAGCCGGTCCTCGAGCGGCGACGGTCGCCCGCTCCGCTCGGCCCCGCGGACCCGCTCCACGATCCCCGCCGCGTCCGCCGCCTCGAACCGGAGCTGATCGAGCTGCAGGCGGAGCTCCGGATCGGCCTCCCGCCCCGCCGCGGCCTCCTCGAGCACGCGCCGCGCCTCGTCGATCCGTCCGCGCTCGCGGAGGTGCGCCGCGAGGAGCGTCCGCCCCTCCACGCCGCCGTCGATCCGGTCCGCCTCGCGGAGCGTGGTCGCCGCCGCGTCGTCCTCGCCGTCGCGGAACTGGAGCGCGCCGAGGACGCGCGCCGCGGACGCCGACCCGCGCGCCGCCGCCTCCGCGTACGCCTCGCGCGCCTCGTCCGGTCGCTCGAGCGCCAGCCGGCACTCCCCGAGCAGGAGCCGCGCCGACGCGTCCTCCTCGTCCAGGCCGACCGCGCGGACCGCCGCCTCCTCCGCCTCGTCGAACGCGCGGCGGCCGAGCAGCGCCCGGGTGAGCAGGAGCGCGGCGTCGAGCCGCTGGGCGTCGACGCGGAGCGCCTCGCGCGCGT
This sequence comes from bacterium, assembly GCA_030428825.1. GTDB lineage: Bacteria > Planctomycetota > B15-G4 > B15-G4 > JADJEK01 > JAUIEL01. Next base: position 9,568 of record JAUIEL010000176.1, on the reverse strand, counting down.
TCTCCTCGGCCCGGACCCACTGCCGGCGTTCGAGCGCGGTGCGGGCGAGCCCGACGTGGACGTCCGCGTTCGTCCGGGTCCACTCCCCGACGGCGCGCGGCGTCTCGTCGACGGCCACGCACCCCGACAGGACGATCACGGCGGCGAACAGCGCGCTCCTCATCGGACTCCCTCCAGCTCGAGGAGCGCCCGGGCCTCCTCGTCCTCCACCCCGAGCGCCGCGAGCGCGCGACGCCTCAGGCGGGCCGCGCCGACGTCGGTCGGCGCCAGCTCGAGCGCGACCTCGACCGAGCGGAGGGCCTGCTCGACCTGCCCGTCCTCCAGCAGCCGCTCCGCCTCGAGCAGGTACGGCCGCGCGAGCCGCTGCCGCGAGATCGGCAGGTGCTCCGAGAAGAGGAGGTCCCGGCCGTTCGCCATCGAGTCGGCGAGCTCCAGCGCGTCCTCGTCGATCGCGCCCCCGTCGACGATGTGCGGGGTGAGGAGGACGATCACCTCGCGGCGCGTCACCTTGTCGATCGTCTGCCGGAACAGCGCCCCGACGTACGGGATCGACCCGAGCCCCGGCACCTGCTTCGTCGTCTGGTCGACCTGGTCGGAGATCAGCCCGCCGATCGCGATCGTGTTCCCGTCCCGGACGAGGACGTTCGTCGTCACCTCCGTCGTCGTCTCGGACGGAAGCCCGGAGACCGGGTCGATCTGCCCCGCCGAGTTCTCCGGGTGGATCTCGAGCCGCACGAAGCCGTCGGACGAGATGAACGGTCGGAAGCGGAGCTGGGTCCCGATGTCGAGGAACTCGACCTCCTGGACCGTCGCCGTCTCGGTCGTCGTCGCCGTCAGGTAGCCGAGCTTCGCGCCGATGATGATCTCGGCCCGCTGCCGGTCGACGCAGAGGACGCGCGGGTTGGCGAGGACCGTGGTGTCGGTGACCCGCTCGAGCGCCTCCACGAAGACCGCGATGTCGTCGGTCACGTAGCCGAGGTGGAGGCCGTCGGTGTTCAGGTCGCTGGCGAACCCCGCCGTCCCCGCGACCTGGAACCCCGTCGCCACCTCCGGCGTGAGCGCCGGCCCGAGCGAGAGCGAGTTCAGGTTGCTGATCGGGGCGAGGTCGGTGAAGTCGATGCCGGAGAGCGTGTTGAAGTCGACGCCGAGCTTCGTCTCGTCGTCGAGCCGGACCTCGAGGATCGTCGCCTCGACCAGGACCTGCCGCGGGCGGCGGTCGAGCTCGGCGACGACGTCCCGGATCCGCCGGACCACCTCCGAGCGGTCGACCACGAGCAGCGCCTCCCCGCCCGCCGGCCGGTTCCCGCCCGCCTCCGTCGGATCGCTCGGGATCCCCTGCTCGGGGTCGGTCGTCGCCGCGATCTTGCCGTCCGACGACTTCAGCGGCTCCACCAGCTTCAGCGCCTCGGAGGCGGTCAGGTAGTCGAGCCAGACGACCGCCGACTCGAGCTCGGGGGCCGCGACCGGCCCCTCGGGCGCGGCGGCCGGCCGCTCGACGACGTAGAACGGCCCGTCCTTCCGGAACGTGTATCCGTTCACGGAGAGGACCGCGCGCAGCGCCTCCTCGACCGGGACGTCGAAGAAGTTCATCGTCACCTTCCCGGTGACGTCGGCGCCGGCGACGATCGAGACCCGGTACTCGAGCGCGAACGTCTTCAGCACGCTCGAGAGGTCGGTCTCCTCGAGCGACAGGGTGACCCGCTCGTCGCCCGGCATCCCCGCCTGCGGCGCCGCGACGCGGACCGGGGCGAGCGCCAGCACGAGGCAGAGCGTCGAAATCCTCATTCCTTCTCCTCCGCGCCGCGCATCGCGATCCGGTAGGTGCCGAACCGTCCGCCGACCACGATCGATCGATCCTCGATCTCCATCACCGCGAAGCCGGACGCCTCGTCGCCGACCTCCACCACCTCTCCGCCGAGCACCGCCTTCGCGCCGCGCGGGAACCGGAAGACCGCCGTCAGCCGGAGGTCGCGCGCGCGGGCCTGCTCGGAGTCGCAGGCGTCGTCCCGAGCGGTCGCGACCGGCGTCGCCGCCGACGGGACCTGGACGGGCGTCGCCGCCACGAGGAACGGGTCGGCGACGTCGGGGAACGCCTCGACGGGGCGCGCGAGATCGCGCAGCGCCCGCGCCTCCTTGGAGATACGGATGAACTCGGCGCGGATCGCGGCGGGGGAACGGCGGCCGTCGGTGTCGACGAGCTCGCCGGTCGGCGCCGCGCCCTCGCCCGCCGCCGTCGGACGCGCCGGGGACCGCGCCCCCGCCACCAGCCGTGGCCCCCAGACGAACGCGGCGACGACCGCCCCGAGGATCAGGACCGCCGCCTTCCCCGGACTCTGCCGCATCTCCCGGAGGAACCGCTGCTTCACCGACTCGCTCATCGTTCGCCCCCCGCTTCGGAGGCGACGGAGTACGAGGTCAGCTCGACCTGCGCGCGCAGCGGCGCGTCGCGCTCGAGCTCCGGTTCGAGGGTGATGCGCGTCGCCCGCGTGTGGCGCGGCAGCGACTCGACCTCGAACAGGAACCGCACGATCTGCTCGTACGTCCCGGAGACGGTGATCGTGAGCGGGTGCGCCGTGACCGGCCCCTGGGGCTGCGCGGGGTCGGGCCGGATCGACCGCGAGCGGAGGCCGCAGGCGCCGACCACCGCGTCGATCTCGCGCAGCCGTTCGTCTCCGTCGACGGACGTCGGGACCAGGCGGTCGAGCTCGGCGAGGGCGTCCTGGAACTCGGCCAGGTACCGCTCCAGGTCGTCGAGCCCGCGCGTGAAGTCGTCGCTCTTGCAGATCTCGGCGCGCGTCGTCCGGAGGCGCCGCGACTGCGACTCCACGTCGGCGGCGGCCGGCCGGTAGAAGACCTGCACGTACGTCATCCCCGCCAGCACGAGGCCGGCCACGTACGCGAGGTCGGAGGCGCGCCGCGAGTTCATCGCGCCGCCTCGCGTCGGTGCAGCAGGTTCGCGTCGAGCCGGGCCGGCGAGCCGGCGGCGATCCCGAACTTCTTCCGCCGCACGCCCCCGCTCCCCTCGTCCTCCGAGAAGACCATCGACGCGCGCCGGACCAGCGGCTGGGCCTGCAGCGCCTCCAGCAGCTCCGCGACCTTCCCGTCGCTCGGGCTGACCCCCTCGATCGTCAGCTCGAGGGTCGGTTCGATCCCCTTCGACTGGACCCGCACGTCGACCTTCGTCAGCCGGACCTCCTCGGCGCAGCTCCGGCCGATCGCCTCGAGGACGAGGCTCCCGCGCGCGCGCGCGAGGACGTCCTTCAGCACCGACAGCCGGCGGGCGAGGGTCTCCTTCTGCCGGTCGAGCTCCTCGACCTGTCCGATCCGGGCCCGCGCCGACTCGTGCGCCTCGCTCACGCTCGCGAGCTGGGCGGCGAGCGCCTCGCGCCGGCCCTCGAGGGCGACCGACCCGGCGACCATCGATCCGACGAGCACGGCGGCGAGGATCGACCGCGTCACCCAGACCCGCTTGCGCGTCCGGCGTTCGCGGTAGTCCGGCGGGAGGAAGTCGACGGCGCAGACGGGCGTCATGCCGGCACCGCCCGGAGGGTCAGGCCGAGCGGGACGCTCCAGGCGGCGTAGTCCCGGGCGAGCCGCTCGGTCGACTCGATCCCGGAGAAGGCGAGGGTGAACGGGTCGGGGCGCTGGACGTTCATCGCGAGCGCGTCGGAGAGCGCGTCGGCCAGCCCGGGGATCGACGCGCCGCGGCCGGAGAGGACCAGCTCGACGCCGCCGGGCGAGCGGCGGGACGCCGCGTGGTACCGCAGGCACGCGGAGAGCTCGAGGATCAGGGAGTCGAGCTGCAGCCGGAGGGCGCTGAGAACGCGCGGCGCCAGCTCCTCGGACGCCTCCGCCGACTGGCCGGCGTACCGGACGTCCTCCTCGGTGAGGTCGAGCCGCTGCTCGAGGACGTCGATCATCTGGCGCGCGCCGAGCGGGAGCTGCTTCATGAAGAGCGCGTGGCCGGCGCCCGTGATCGCCATCAGGGTCGCGTCCTCGCCGAGGTGGACGATCGCGGTGTGGGTCTCCGCGTCGGTCTCCCGCCGGCGGCGTCGCATGAAGCAGCGGATCAGCGCGCACGTCTCGGCGTCGAGCGCCACGGTCTCCAGGCCGGCCTCCTCCAGGCCGCCCAGCAGCTCCTCGACCTTCGCGAGCCCCGCCGCGAGGAGGATCAGCTCCTGGCGCTTCTCTCCCCGCTCGATCACCTCGCCGACCTCGAGGTGCTGCACCACCGGCGCGTCGCCGGGGAAGGCGTCCTCCAGCTCGAACAGGAGCGCGTCGTGGAGCGCCGTCCCCTCCCCGACGTCGACCTTCACGTGGCGGAGGATCGTCTCCTGCGACGGCAGCGCGACGACGGCGAGGTTCCCCTTGAAGCCGCCGTCCTTCAGCGACCGGCGGACCGCGGCCGCGCACTCCTCCTCGACGACGCGCGCCCCCCCGGGCCCGGACTTCCGCTTCACCTCGGCGGAGGCGAGCACGCGGCCGCCGTCGCGGGTCCACTCGACCTGGAGCAGGCGGACGGCGTGCCGGCCGATCTCGACCCCGATCGGAGAGCGTCGGGCGCGCCCGAGCATCATCGCTTCTCCGGCTCGGACGAGGTCCGCAGCTCGATCAGGCGCTCCAGCCGGGAGTCGATCGACCGGAGCAGCCGCACCATCTCCGCGCGCTGGCTCGCCGGGTCGAAGCCGGGCGTGACCGCCTCCGCCGCGGCGCGCGTGTCGCCGCGACCGAGCGCGAGGAGGAGGACGGCGACGGCCGCCCCGCCGACGAGGAGGCCGCGGTCGTTCCGTGTCGGATCCCTGCGCTCCACCCGCTCCTCCGTTCTCCGCGCCCGCGTCCCGTCACTCGAACGGAGACCTCGCGCGCAGCCACCACACCGAGGCGACCTCGCGACTTCCGCGCGTCGCCGTCACCCGCATCCGCCTCAGGTCGCTCGACTGGACCGGCTCGAGGGTCTCCGGGTCGACCGCCTCGACGGTCACCTTGACCGACCAGTCGGCGAGCGCGGTCTGCGGCGCGCGCTTCGCGTCGATCGGCGGCGTCGCCCGCCACCCCGCGAAGTCGTCGACGTCGTCGAACGTGTCGAGCGTCTCGCCCGGCTCCGGACCGAAGTTCGTGGAGCCCGGCTCGCGGAACGCGAGCGGCGCGACGATCGACTCGACGACCTTCACGATCGAGAGGCCGATCGTCTGCTCGTCGGCGTCCCGTCCCAGCCCGTTCACCGTCTCGACCCAGTACGCGGTCGCGGTCGCCGCGAGGGCGAGGATCAGCGTGGCCAGCAGCACCTCGACGAGCGAGAAGAGGCCGCGCTCGCGACGGCGCCGGCGCTGGCGATCGAGCGGGGACACGCGGCCGCCCGCCTCAGAAGTCGAAGACGTTCTCGCCGGTCGAGAGGGTGAACGCCGTGTTCGCCTTCAGCTCGCCGGTCTGCGGCTTGTAGATCCAGCCGGTCGCGTCGGTCCCCGAGGTCGGGAACGCGGTCCCGTCGGTGACGATCGCGACGTCCGCGAGCCCGTTGAACGGGTTCGTCGGGAGGCCGGTCTTCAGGTACGGACCGAACGGGTGCCCGGCGGTGCCGAGCGCGGCGGTCGTGCCGTCCTTCCGCGACGCCAGCGTGAGCTGGTCGACCATGAGGGCCGCGGTCGGCGTGCCGCCGCCGACCGGGTAACCCGGGTACTTCTCGTCGTGCTGGACCTTGTAGAGGTCGACCGACGCGCGGAGGCTCTGGAGGTTCTGGACCGTCGCCGAGACCTTGGCGTCCTCGGTGTTCCCCGAGAAGGCCGGGATGACGACCCCGGCCAGGATCCCGAGGATCACGACCACGATGAGGAGCTCCACCAGGGTGAAGCCGGACTTGGAACGAAGCATGGTCTTCTCCGTAGGGCGCGCCGTCCGCGGGCCCGAGCAACAGTGGCGGCGACCGTCCTCGTGACGGTCGCTCTGGCCGGACGTTCTTCGGACGGCGACCGACGCCGACTTGAGCGGAACGGCGCGGTTCGTCGACCACCGGCGGTTTCCACCGCGCCCCCCGCGTCTACAGGAGGTACCGTCCGACCGTCGGACGCTCGCGGGCCTCGCGCCCTCGCCCCGGGAGGATCCCATGAAGGCCGCTCTCGTCCTCGCCGCGCTCGTCCTCGTCGCCTCCCCGCTCGACGCCCAGGGGACGAAGAAGCGCTCCAACAAGGGGAGCGGCGCCACCTCCGGCAAGAAGTCGCGGGTGAAGGGGACCGTCTTCGAGGGGGATCGGGGACGCGGCGCGACGCCGGCCTCCCCGCCCGGCGCGGCGTCCGAGGCGCCCCGCGAGGCCGATATCCGTCTCGGGGACCGCGTCCGCGGCTACGTCGGCGGCGGGGCGTCGCACCGCGTCTCGTTCCCGGCCGTGAAGGGGACGCGGATGACGATCGTGATCACCCCCGCGGACCGGAAGCTGACCCTCGCCGCGCGCGTCCTCGACCCGATCGGCACCCACCTCCTGACGCCGACCGCGAAGGCGAGCGAGCCGTCGGTGCTCCGCGTCGACGACTTCGTCTGCCCGCGGACCGGCACCTACGCGATCGAGGTCTCGTTCGCGGCGGGTCAGGCGGGCGACTACCTGATCGAGACCTCGGGGGAGCACCCCGACCGGGCCGAGGGGGACCTCGTGGTCGCCGGCCGCCGACCGACCCGGTGGACGCTGCCGGGGCTCACGGATCGGCGGCTGACCGAGCTGAAGATCCGCGCGCTCGAGGGGGACGAACTCGACCTCCGGGTGCAGCTCGCCGACCCCGACGGCGTGACGCTCCCGCTCGACGCCGACACCTGGCGCTCCTCCGACGGGAAGACGATCCTCGTGACCCGCGTCCCGCTCGACCGGACCGGGGACTACCGCCTGACGATCATGGACCGCGGGGACGCCCGCGCAAAGGTCCGGGTGACCGCCCGGTTCGACGACCCGGGCCCGACGCGCCGGCTCCACGAGCTCTGAGCCCGGCGGCGGCCGGCCGTCGATTCCCGGCGGTCCCGCCTCAAGCGGGCCGGGCCGCGCGCCGATGAGGCGAGGGAGTATGCGCATCGACTCCACCGGTCCTCCCGTCCGCGTCCAGCCGTTCCAGCCCGCGGCCCGCCTCGAGCGGACGCGCGAGGGGACGTTCGCGGACGCCGTCGACGCGACCGCGGCGCGGGAGGACGCCCCCTCCGCCGCGGCGCGAGAGAGGACCGACCCGTCCCGCCCGACCTCCGACGAGCGCGGCGCCGGCGAGCGGGAGCTGACCGACGAGCAGAAGCGCGAGGTCGAGCAGCTGAAGCGCCGCGACCGCGAGGTGAAGGCGCACGAGCAGGCTCACCAGGCGGCGGGCGGCGCGTACGCGGGGGCGCCGAAGTACGAGTACGAGACCGGGCCGGACGATCGACGCTACGCCGTCGGCGGAGAGGTCTCCATCGACGCGTCCCCGGTCGCGGGCGACCCCGAGGCGACGATCCGGAAGATGGAGGTCGTCCGGAAGGCCGCCCTCGCGCCCCAGGAGCCGTCGGTCCAGGACCAGCGCGTCGCGCAGAAGGCGTCCGTCCAGGAGGCGCAGGCCCGGCGCGAGCTGACCGAGCAGCGGAACGAGGAGCTCGGCGCCGCCGTCGCGGACCCGCGTTCCCGAGCGCAGCGCGCCTACGCGTTCACCGACCCGGTCCTCTCCCCCGGCGTGCTGTTCGACGCGACCGGTTGACCGCCGCGCCGGCGCCGCGGCCGCGGCGACTAACATGGCCGGATGGTCCGCCCGCTCCTCCTCTCGATCGCCGCGCTCGTCCCGTCCGTCGCGCTCGCGCGCGCCGCGGACGACGTTTCGGTCCGGCCGGGAGGGGAGGTCGAGACCGCCGCCTCGCCGGAGGTCCGGGTCGTGGTCCGGATCGACACCCCCGGCGCGTACCTCGTCACCGCGACCCCCCCGCTCGCGCCGCCCCCGCCGCTCGAGTTCCCGCGCGGCGCACACGCCTTCCGGTTCGCGGCCGCGGCGGCGCGGGGACGGGTCCGGGTCGAGAGCGCGGCCGCCGTCGCCGACCGGCTCGCCGCGGCGGCGGAGCGGGGGGACGAGGCCGCGGTCGCCGCGGCGGACGCGCTCGCCGACCGTTCGGAGAGCGCCGCGTGGGCGGAGGTCCGGGGCGCCGTCCACCGGGCGGCGGGGAGGCTCGCGGCGGCTCGCTCCGACCTCGGGAGCGCGATCGCGCACCACGGCACGGCGGCGGAGATCGGACGCGCGCTCGGCATCGCGTCGCTCGAGGCCGACGCGCGGCGGGCGCTCGCGACGCTCCGGATCCGGATCGGCGACGGCCGCGGGGCGCTGGCGGAGGCGACGCGGTACCACGAGCTCCGACGCGACGTCGAGGACCCGTGCGCGACCGCGGCGGCCGACGTCTGGTACGCCGGCTTCCTCACGATCCTCGGCCTCGACGACGAGGCGACCGCGCCGCTCGCGGCCGCGGCCGAGACCGCGGCCGCGCTCGGCGACGACCGGCTGCGGGCGACGGTCGAGATCGAGCGCGGCGGCCTCCACGAACGACGCGGCGCGCGGGACCGGGCGCGACGGGCGTTCGAGGAGGCGGTCCGGCTCGGGCGGCGCGCCCGCGACGCGGACTCGGTCGCCACGGCGTCGACCCGGATCGCGCTGCTCGATCGGGAGGAGGACCGCCTCGACGACGCGATGCGCCGCTTCCGCGACGTCGCGGCGGACGAGGAGACGCCGCCGTTCCAGCGGCTCGACGCGATCGGCCGCCTCGCGCGGACGCACTACGTCGCGGGCGAGTACGCCGCCTCGCTCGTGACCTACGAGGAGCTCGTCGACCGGGCGCGGCCCGCGGGGATGCCGTACTTCGAGGCGCTCGGCGCCCAGGGGGCCGCCAACGCCCTCCTGCGGCTCGGTCGGCTCGCGCGGGCGCGCGACCGCTTCCGGGAGGCGCTGGCCGCCCACGAGGAGCAGGGGAACGACCTGCGACGAAACGAGACGCTCCGCGCGCTCGGCGTCCTGGAGGCGCGGCTCGGCGACGAGGAGCGCGCCCTCGCGCACCTCGAGGAGGCGCTCCGCGCGGCGCGGGACCGGGACGACCGGATCGAGGAGGTCCTCGCCCGGCTCGTGCTCGCCGACCTGCTTCGCTCGAACGGGGACCCGGAGCGCGCCGCCGACCAGCTCCGGAGCGCCGCGCGGCGGGCCGAGGGGAGCGGGAGCCTCTCGACGCGGGTCGCCGCGGCGCGGATCGAACACGCGCTCGAGACCGGCGCCCCGGACGACGCGTACGTCGCCGCGGAGGAGACGCTCGCCGGGCTCCGGAGCGCCGCGGCCCCCGGAGGAGTGCGCGCGGTCCTCCCGCTCCTCGCGCGCGCGGCCCTCGCCACCGGCCGGATCGACGAGGCGGCGGCCGCCGCGCGGGAGGCGCTGGAGGCGACCGCGCCCGAGGACGCCGAGTCCCGCCTCGACCCGCTCGCGGTCGTCGCCGCGGCCGCCCTCGACCGCGGCGACGCACGGCGCGCCGGCGAGGCGCTCGAGGAGGCGGCCGACCACCTCGATCGTCTCGCCGGGCGAGGCGACCTCGAGGTCGAGAGCGCGGT
>JAUIEL010000901.1 GCA_030428825.1 bacterium | reverse complement strand
AGGCCGGCGAGGGGTGGACGGCGCTGCCGGAGCGGTTCGACGACGGCGGGTTCTCGGGGGCGACGACGGAACGTCCGGCGCTCCGGCGCCTGCTCGAGCGCGTCGCCGCGGGCGGCGTCGACGTCGTCGCCTGCTACAAGCTCGACCGGCTCTCCCGGTCGCTCGTCGATTTCGCCCGGCTGACGGCGCTGTTCGAGGAGCACGGCGTCTCGTTCGTGTCGATCACCCAGAGCTTCGATTCGGCGAAGCCCATGGGGAAGCTGACGCTGAACATCCTCATGTCGTTCGCGGAGTTCGAGCGGGAGCAGATCGCGGAGCGGACGCGCGACAAGATCCTCGCGACGCGGCGCCGCGGCCGGTGGACCGGCGGGCGTCCGATGCTCGGGTACGACGTGGTCGACGGCGCGCTCGTGCCGAACGCGGACGAGTCCGAGCGGGTCCGCGCGATCTTCCGGTTGTACGGCGAGCTCGGGTCCCTGACGGCGGTCCTCGCCGAGCTGAGGAGGCGCGCCTGGACGAACAAGCGGTGGACCACGAAGCACGGGAAGAACGCGGGCGGCACCGAGTTCACGAGCGCGTCCCTGCGCCGGCTCCTCTCGAGCCCGCTGGTCGTCGGCCGGATCCGAGCCGGGGACGAGGTCGTCGACGGCCGGCACGAGGCGATCGTGGACGAGCGGACCTGGAACCGCACGCAGGAGCGGCTTCGCCGGGCCGCCGCGTCGGAGGAGCGACCGTACCGCGAGCCGAAGGACTGGGACAACCTGCTGGCCGGGCTCGTCGAGTGCGGCCGCTGCGGACGGTCGATGTGCGCGGTCTACACGGCGCGCGGCGCGAAGCGGTACCGGGCGTACGTCTGCGCCACGATCCAGCGGCGCGGGGCGGCGGCCTGCCCGGGGGCGCGGGCGCCCGCACCGGCGCTGGAGGACGTCGTCGTGTCGAGGCTCCGCGCGCTCGGCCGCGACCCGGCCCTCCGACGACGCGCTACGGCCGAGCTGAAGGCGAGCGGGGCCGCCGAGGACGGCGCGGAGGCCGACGTCCCCGATTTCCTGCGGGCGCTCGTCGACTTCGAGCCGGTCTGGAACGCGCTGTTTCCGGCCGAGCGCGGGCGGATCGTGCGGCTCCTCGTCGAGCGCGTGGTCTACGACCCCGACGGGAAGACTGTGCGCGTCGACTTCCGGCCGGCCGGCCTGCGGGCGTTCCTGCGGGAGGTGGGGGCGAGCGGCGGGGATGAGGAGGGTGGCGTCTCGCCGCCGGCGGGGGAGGGCGAGGGATGAGCGCCGGAGCCCCGCTGAGCGTCACCGTGGCGGTCGACTTCGGCGGGGGCGGGCCGCGTGGCGGCGGGGGCGGCGTCCGGGAAGGCCGGGGCGACGACGTGAGCGCGGACGGGGTCGAGGTGTCCCCGAAGGCGCCGGGACAAGGTGAGGCAGTCGAGTCGCGCCACGGGCCTGACGATGTGGGCGACGCCGTTCCCGCCGACCGACCCCCGTGCCGTGCCGCCCGCCTCCTCGCGCTCGCCGAGTTCGTCGAGCGCCGCATCGAGGCCGGCGACCTCCGGGACCTCGCCGACGCGGCGGAGCGGTTCGGCGTGACGCGCGCCCGGATGACGCAGGTCGCGAACCTGGCGCTGCTCGCGCCGGAGATCCAGGAGGGGCTGTTGCTAGGGCGGCGGTCGGAGTCGGAGCGGCGGCTGCGTTCGGTGCTGGGGGAGGCGGCGTGGGAGAGGCAGCGAGCGCGTCTCGCCGGGCATTGAACCCGCACGCGGCGAAGTCTAGGGTCTGGACGTTCTGCGGGTCCCTTCCGACGTCCAAGGAGAGAAGATGACGATCTGCTACTACGAGTGCGCCTCTTGCATGCGCATTGGATCCTGTGGGTTCCGGAAAGTCTGGCGGCCAGATTCCGGAAAGTCTGGCGGGTTGATCGAGGCGGCATGAGACCGCCAGCCCAGGCT
>JAUIEL010000175.1 GCA_030428825.1 bacterium | reverse complement strand
GCTCGCGATCGTCCTGGCGTTCCTCGGCTTCCTCGGGACCTCCGGCGAACGGACCGACGTGCTCGCCCACTTCCTCGGGTTCGGCGCCGGGATCGTGGTCGGTCCGTTCCTGGGGCACCTCTCCCCGCGCGTGGTCTCCGGGTTCGTGATCCAGACCGGCGCGGCGCTCCTCACCCTCCTCTGCTGGGTCGGCGCCTGGAGCCTCGCGCTCCGCTCCACCTGACCCCCCCGGTCGAGCCGCCGTCCGGCCGACAACTGCCGCGAGACACCGTCCCTCGCCGCCGCTACGATGCCCCGTCCCGCGAACGCGAGCATCGTCCTCGGTGCGATGTCCCTCCGGAGGAACCATGAGACTCGGCGCCCGACTCGGCTTCCCCCTCGCCCTCGGGTTGGCGGCCTGCTCCTCGGAGGACCGGCCGAGCGGCGGGACGGCGGAGACGGCCACCAAGCTGGTCTTCAGCGCGATCCCCGACCAGGACGAGACCAGGCTGCGCGAGAAGTACGCCCCGGTCGCCGCCTACCTCTCCGAGAGGCTCGGGATGCCGGTCGAGTACCTCCACTCCACGAGCTACGAAGACACGGTCGAGCACTTCAAGAACGGAGACGTCCAGCTCGCGTGGTTCGGCGGGCTCTCCGGCGTCCAGGCGCGGCACGCGGTCGACGGCGCCCGGGCGATCGCCATGGGGGCGGCCGACGCCGAGTTCAGGTCGTACTTCATCGCCCACCGGGACGCCGGAGTCGAGCCGGGAGAGTCGTTCCCGATGTCGCTGGCGGGGAAGTCGTTCACGTTCGGGTCGAGCGGCTCGACGTCCGGTCGGCTGATGCCCGAACACCACATCCGCGTGTCGACGGGGAAGAGCCCGGCCGAGTTCTTCGGCATGGAGGCCCCGAACTTCTCCGGCAGCCACGACAAGACCGTCGAGCTCGTCGAGTCGGGACAGTTCCAGGCCGGCGCGGTGAACTACTCCGTGTACGACCGCCGCGTCGAGGAAGGGACCACCGACCCGAACGTCTGCCGCGTCGTCTGGACCACGCCTCCGTACCCCGACTACAACTTCACCGCCCACCCCTCGCTCGGCGCCGACAAGATCGCGGCACTGAAGCAGGCGATCCTCGACATGAAGGACGAGAACCTCCTGTCGGCGTTCCCCCGCGAGAAGTTCATTCCGTGCTCGAACCAGGACTTCGAGCCGATCGAGGAGCTCGCTCGGGAGCTCGGCTTCCTTCGGTGACCGGAGCCTCGTTCGGGCTCGAAGGAGTCTCGGTCCGGTTCGACGCGTTCCCCGCGCTCTCCGACGTCGACCTTCGGATCGACGCCGGGGAGGCGGTCGCGCTGGTCGGACCGAGCGGCTCCGGCAAGACGACCCTCCTGCGGCTGCTGAACGGGACGGTCCGCCCCTCGGCCGGCGCCGTCCGCGTCGACGGCGAGCGCCTCGACGAGGTCTCGCGCCGGCGCCTGCGCGACATCCGCTCCCGGCTCGGGTTCGTGCCGCAGGACCTCGCCCTCGTCCCGAACCTTCGCGTCGTGCAGAACGTCCTCTCGGGGCGGCTCGGACGGTGGTCGTTCCTCGGCGCCGCGCGCGCGCTCCTCGCGCCGCCGCGGGCGCTCGTCCGCGAGGTCCACGCGCTCCTCGATCGCGTCGGCGTGGCGGAGAAGCTGTACCAGCGGACCGATCGTCTCTCCGGCGGGCAGCGCCAGCGCGTCGCGGTCGCGCGCGCCCTCTTCCAGGAGCCGTCCGGGCTGCTCGCCGACGAGCCGGTGTCGAGCGTCGACCCGGCGCGTGCCCGCGACACGGTCCGCCTGCTGACCGAGCTCTCGTCGGAGCGTCGGATCACCCTCGTCATGAGCCTCCACAACCTCGAGCTGGCGCGCGCGGCGTTCCCGCGGCTCGTCGGCCTGCGGCGCGGCCGCGTCGTCTTCGACGCCCCGTCCGACGACGTCCCCGCCGGCGCGTTCGAGGCGCTGTACGACCTGACGACCGAGGAGCTGCTCGGTGACGGCGCCTGAGCTCCCCCGGCGCCCGCCGGCGGTCGGCGTACGCGGCCTCACGCTCCTCCTCCTCCTCGTGGCCGGCGCCCTGTCGTACGAGGGGCTCGGGCTGACCGCGGCCGGGCTGTGGCCGAACGAGGGAGGGCTCGCGGTCGCGCGCGAGTTCTTCGGGCGCGCCCTGACGCCCGCGTGGACCTCGGAGGCGCGCTTCGTCCCGCCGGGGACGCCCCCGCTCCTGCTCGACGCGCTCGGGGCCGCGGGGCGGACCGTGCTGTACGCCGCCGCGGCGATGTCGCTCGCGCTCGTGATCGGGGTCGTCCTCGGGTTCCTCGCCTCGTCGTCGTGGTGGACGCTCGGCGAGCGGCGCGGGATCGGGCGGACCGTCACCGGCGCGCTCTGGTTCGTCGCCCGCGCCGTCATCGCGGCGATGCGATCGATCCACGAGCTCCTGTGGGCGGTGCTGCTCCTCGCCGCGATGGGGCTCTCGGACCTCGCCGCCCTGGTGGCGATCGCGCTCCCGTACGGCGGCACGCTCGCGAAGATCTTCTCCGAGTTGATCGACGAGGCGCCCCGCGACGCCGGCGAGGCGCTCCGGGGGGCCGGCGCGCCGGCGCTCTCGGTCTTCACGTTCGCGCTCGTCCCGCGCGCCGCTCCGGACATGATCGCGTACACCTTCTATCGGTTCGAGTGCGCGCTCCGCTCGTCGGCGGTGCTCGGCTTCTTCGGCTTCCCCACGCTCGGCCTCGAGCTGCGCCAGTCGTTCCGGAGCACGAACTACGGCGAGGTCTGGACCTACCTCTACGTCCTGATCGCGCTCGTGATCGTCTTCGACTGGTGGAGCGGGCGGTTGCGACGTCGCCTGGTGACGACGTGAGCGGCGCGGGACGCGACCTCGAGATCGATCGCCTCCGCCGCGCGCGGCCGCGGGATCGTTTCGTCCGGCGGAGCCTGTTCGCGTTCGGCGCGCTCCTCGTCGGCGCGTGGCTCGTCGGAGGGTTCGACCTCGGCGACGCGTTCTCGGAGCAGCGGCTGCGGAACGTCGACCGGTTCCTCGGCGAGATCCGGCCGTACCCGCTCCAGGGCGAGGCGTGGGACCACGGCGTGTTCCTCGAGTGGGCCCGCGGACTCTGGGTCGAGAAGGGGGCGCTCGCCGTCGGTCGGACGCTCGGGATCGCCGTCCTCGCGATCGTCCTCGCCGCGCTCCTCGCGCTGCCGTTCTCCCTCGCCGCCGCGCGGACCGTCGCCACGCCGGAGCCGTACGTCCCGTCCGGCCGGCCGCCGACCCGGTGGAACCGGTGGGCCTGGCGCGGGCTCGTCGGCGTGACGCGGACCGGCCTCGTCTTCCTCCGCGCGCTCCCGGAGTACGTCTGGGCGTACCTGGCGCTCGCGATCCTCGGCCCGACGGCGTGGCCGGCCGTACTCGCGCTCGCCCTGCACAACACCGGCATCCTCGGGCGGCTGTACGCGGAGACCGTCGAGAACGTGCCGACCGGCGTCCCCGCCGCGCTCCGCGGCCTCGGCGCCGGTCGGACGCAGGTCGCGGCGGCGGCGCTCGGGCCGGCGCTCCTCCCCCGCCTGCTCCTCTTCTTCTTCTATCGCTGGGAGACGTGCGTCCGCGAGGCGACCGTCCTCGGGATGCTCGGCGTGGTCTCGCTCGGTTACCACATCGCCGACGCGCGCGTGCGCGGCCGGCACGACGAGTTCGTCTTCCTCGTCCTGCTCGGCGCGGCGATCGTGCTCGCCGGAGACCTCGTCTCGACCTGGGCGCGCGGCCTGGTCCGGCGCGCGTCCTGAGCCGAGGGGGCGGTCGGAGACGGAGGGGCGTTCAGTCCGCCGCCACCGCCTCGCGCACGGGGGAGGAGGCCGCGGGGGCGGGGATGTTGCCGTGGTCGAACCGCCCGTCCTTCATCCAGCGGTCGATCCGCTTCCGGTACTGCTTCTTGCGGCTCCGGATCTCGAACCAGTCGCCGATCAGCTGCGGGTGCTTGGCGACCGCGGCGAGGCGCTCCCACTTCCGCTGGATCTTCGAGGCGATGCCGGTGCACGCCTCGCGGTGCTTGTCGATCAGCTGATCGCGCGCGGCCTGGAGCTCCTCGAACGAGTAGCGGTCGTGACGCCACATCTCCGTCTGGTGCCAGTAGCCGTACTCGACGTCCTCGGGCTGGTGGATGATGCGGTCCTTGATCTGGTCGTACACCTCGGTCCCCTTGTGGGGGCAGAGGAGCGACACCGCGATGTTGTGCGGGAGGGACCGCTTCACGATCTCTTCGGTGCAGGCGTGGTCCTCGTCGGTCTCGCCCGGGAACCCGTAGATGATGAAGAACTTGAAGTAGATCCCGATCTCGCGGGTCAGCTTCGCCCCCTTCAGGATCCCCTCGGGGGTGACCGACTTCTTCATCGTGATGAGCTGGTTCGGCGAGCCGGACTCGAGCCCGAAGTAGAGCTTGATGCAGCCGGCCTTGCGCATGAGGCGGAGCATCTCGTGGGTGACCGTGTCGACCCGCGACTCGGCCGACCACTCGACGAAGATGCCGCGACGGATCAGCTCCTCGCAGATCGCCATGACGCGCTTCTTGTTGATCGTGAAGAGGTCGTCGAAGAAGAACATCTGAGGCGCGTCGTAGTCGCGCATCATCTTGTCCATCAGCTCGACCGTCCGCTCGGCGGACATCGCGCGGTAGTTGCGCGGCGTCATCTCCGCGTCGCAGAACGTGCACGCGTACGGACACCCGCGCGACGACACGATCGGGATCCCCGGGTTCACCATGTACTTGAAGTACCGGTTCATGTCGTACAGGTGGTACGCCGGGAACGGGAGCGAGTCGAGGTCCTTGATGAACCCGCGCCGCGGGGTCTGGACCAGCTCGCCGTCCCGCTTGAACGTGAGGTTCTTGATGTTCGGCCAGTTCTCGGGACGGTCGACGTTCTCGAGGATCTCCGGCAGGACGAGGTCCCCCTCGCTCTGGACCGTCAGGTCGAACGGCGGGTCGTCCCCCTCGAGGAAGAACTCCGGCGCCACGGTCGGGTGCGGCCCGCCGGCGACCGTGAACTTCCCCATCCCCTTCGCCATGCGACCGAGGTCGTTCGCGCGCCGGGCGTTCGACGTGAGCGCGGTCACGCCGACCACCTCGGACCAGCGGATCGCCTCCTCGATCACCTCGTCCTCCTCGATCGAGTCGTCGATCAGGCGGACCTCGTGTCCCTTCTCCTCGAGGACGGCTCCGAGACACGCGATCCCGAGCGGCGGGAAGACGTCGTCGCGGGCGTACTCGCCGGCCCCTTCGTCGAACCCCCCGATCCCCTTCGCCTTCTCCTTGAAGAGGCGAGACTTGGCATAGATCAGCGTGACACGCAAGGGAAACCCTCCACTGCGGCACTCCCCCCCGGGAGAGCGCGTGACGCACGACGACCGCGAACGGGAACCGCGATCCTGCGTCGGCCGAAGACCCGACAGGCACGAACGTCCAGAAATGGTAGCACGGATTTCGGCCGGGGCGAGAACCCGGGGTTCTTTCCGATCAACTAGTTGCGCGCGGCCGCGCGGCGCCGGCCGGGCCGATCGTCCGGCCGCCGGTCAGGGCGCGCCGGCGCGGATCGCCTCGCCCCGACGGATCGTCTCCCGGTGCGCCTCGAACTCCGTGACCGCACGAGGGTTCCCGTCCTCGCGCGCCCGAGCGATCGCCTTCGAGATCGTCTCGCGCGCCTCCCTGAACCGCCCCGCCTCGGCGTACGCCGCGGCGAGGGTGTCGAGCTCGTTCGGGGAGTCCCCCCCGGTGACCGCGACCGCCTTCTCGGCCAGCCGGACCGCCTCCTCGCCGTTCCGGAACCGCTCGTTCGGGTGGGTCGCCAAGAGCCACGCGAGGTCGTTCGCCGGGCGAGGGTCGTCCGGGAAGACCGACAGGAGACGCCGGTAGGTGGTGACCGCGTCCGGCGTCCGACCCTGGCGCTCGTACTCCGTCGCCTGGGCCATCCCCTCCTCGAGCTGCGCCACCAGGTCGGGGTGGTCCGGAGCGAGCGCCGCCGCCTTGCGGAGCTCCTCCCGCATCCGCTCCGCCGCGGCCGGCGTGGAGTCGGCGCCGAGCGCCGCGGCCCGGAAGAGGTGGATCTCGGCGCCGCGCCGGCGCCGCTCCGCCACGACGGCGGTCGCGACCTCGTCGCGGAGGGCGTCCGCGCCCGGGCCGGAGAGCCAGTCGTACGTCGGCGACCGCGCCTCCTCCAGGGTCTGGAGCAGATCGAGCTCGCCGCGGTTCCGGAACAGGATGCGCGGCGCGCGGAACTCGAGCAGCGCGTTGTCGTCGGTGTGGAGCGGCGCGCCGTCGGCGAACCTCCGCAGCGCCTCCGGGCCGCAGACCTGGCGGGCGAGGAGCTCGGCGGTCGAGCCGATGCCGATCCGGCCGAGGTCCGCGGCGACCGCCGGCGCCCCCGCCCGAGCCTCCAGCGCCGACGCGTCGACCTCGATCCCCCCCTTCACGCCGACGAGCTCGAAGTCGAACGGCCCGATGTTCCAGAGCGCGCCGTCCGGGAAGACCTCGAGGAACGTCCTCGCGACCGAACGGAGCGACTCCTCGTCGATGTTGTACGTCTCGACCCAGATGCACGCCACGCCGCCGTCGGTCAGCCGGTCCGAAACGATCCGGAAGAACTCGAGCGTGAACAGGTCGCCGATGCCGGCGATCCACGGGTTCGACGGCTCGGAGATCACCACGTCGTACGTCCGGTCGGTGAACCGGAGGTGGTTCCGCCCGTCGGTCGTGAGGACCTCGACCCGCTCGTCGTCGAGCACGTGGTCGTTCGCCTCCGCGAACATCCGGCAGGCCCGGATGACCGACGGGGCGATCTCGGCGCACTGGAGCGAGGTCGCGTCGTGCTTCGCCGTCGCCGCGAGGGTGATCCCGCTGGCGAGCCCGATCACCAGGACGTCCCGCGGCGCTTCGTGTAGCAGCATCGGGACGTGTCCGAGCAGGAGCTGCGTCGAGAGGTCCTCGCGCGACGACGCGTCCGGCTTGCCGTTCACGGAGAGGATCCGCTCGCCGTCCGGCCGCTCGAGGACCGTGACCGTGGTGTCCCGCCCGTCCTCGTGGAACACGATCTCGGCCTGGGCGGCGCTCCGCGCGAGCTGCGCCGGCGAGGCGGCGACGGCCGCCGGCAGCCGCCGCGCGTTCGCGAACGCACCGGTCGCGGTCCGCGACGGATCCCAGCTCGGGGAGAGCGCGACGAGGAGGAGCCCGACGGCCAGCCCCCCCGCCGCGACCGTCCGCCGGCGCGGCCACGCCGTCCCGGCGGACTCCGCGAAGAGCGCGAAGACCGCCAGGTTCGTCACGACCGCCGCGAGGAGCGCGCCGCGCACGCCGAGCCACGGGACGAGCGCGAACCCCGCCGCCGCCGCGCCGACGATCGCGCCGAAGGTGTTCGCCGCGTAGACCGTCCCGACGGTCCGCCCCGCGTCGGCGCCGTCTCCGGCGACCCGGCTGGCGAACGGGAACATCGCGCCCATCAGGAGCGTCGGCACGAGCATGACCAGCAGGAAGAGTCCGAACGTCACCGCCTGGACCTGCCAGAACGAGTCCCGCGCCGCCGCCAGCCAGCCGGTGACGCGGAACGGGAGCGCGTCGAACAGCGGCACGACCGCGAGCCCGGCCGCCGCGATGCCGAGCTGCAGCCCGGCGAGCCAGACGAACGGACGTTCGATCCGGTCCGCGGCGCGCGCCGCGACGAGGCTCCCGAGCGCCAGCCCGAGCACGAACGCGGTCAGCATCAGCCCGAACGCGTAGACCGACGATCCGACGAGGAGCGAGAGCGCCCGGGTCCAGCCGATCTCGTACACGAGAGCCGCGGCGCCGGAGACGCCGTAGCCGATCAGGACGACCGGCCGGGCCCGGCTCGACCGCGCGCTCGCGCCGTCCGACCCGTCCCCCGCCGGCGCGGCCGCGGCCGCCCCGCGATCCGGCTCGGTCGTCTCCGCCGCGACCGAGCGGCGGTGCAGCACGACCGCGAGCGCGGCGACCAGCAGGTTCAGCCCCGCCGCGACGCGGATCGCCCCCGTGACGCCGAACGTCGGGACGAACAGGAACGCGCCGAGCGACGCCCCCAGCACCGCCCCGAACGTGTTGGTCGCGTACAGGGTCCCCGCGGTCCGTCCGAGGCCGACTCCGGCGCCGGCGACGAACCGCGAGAGGACGGGGAGCGTCCCGCCCATCAGGAGGGCCGGCACGGCGAGCACGAGCGCCGCGAACGTCAGCCGCGCGACGGTGAACCCGACGTCCGACGTCGAGCCCTGGTACCACGCGCCGTACAGCGGGCTCCCCGCGGCGACGATCGCCGGCAGCGCGAGGCAGTAGAGGCCGACCACCGCCTCGAGCCCGGCGAAGACGAGCAGCGGCGGACGACGGCGGAGGAGCGCCCGGCCGAACAGGAAGCTGCCGATCGCCAGCCCGGCCATGAAGACGCAGAGGACGATCGTGATCGCGTCGGTCCCGTTCCCGAGCACCCGCCGGAGGAGCCTCGTCCACGCGACCTCGTGCACGAGCCCGCACATCCCCGAGACGAGGAACGCCCCGAGCAGGCCCGCCCGCACGAACGCCGCGCCGCGGTCGTCGTCGCCGGCGCTCATCGGTCGAGCCCGTCCGCGGTCTCGCCGCGCCACGCCGGGAGCCCCGGACGGCCGCCCCGCTCCGGCTCCGACGCGAGGACGACCGCCCACGCCGCCGTGGTCCAGACCTCGCCGAACGTCACGTCGGTGTTGCTCTTCATCCCCTCGGTCTCGTGCCAGGGCCGCGGCTGGAACGAGCCGTCGGGCGACCGGGCGAGCACGAGGTCGCGCCGGGCCGTCTCCCAAAACGCCTTCCGCGCCGCGCCGCCCTGCGCCCCCGCGGCGACGCCGGCCAGGAGGTAGTGCTGCATCAGCGAGGCGTGCCCTTCGAGGACGGCGCCCGCGTTCCGCTTCACGTACGCCCCCATCTTCTTCCCCCACGGCTTCCGTCCCCGCCCGAGGCAGCGGTAGCCCAGCCAAGCCCCGGCCGACCGGCCGATGTTCCCCTGCCCGCGCTTCCCGTCCTCCGCCGAGTATCCGACGCCGCCGCCGCCGGAGCTCGACCGCTCGAGGTAGACCTCGGCCTTCTCCAGGACCTCCTCCGGGACCTCGTACCCCGCCTGGGCCGCGAGGCCGATCCCGGCCAGCGCCAATCCGGTGACGATGTTCAGCTCGAGGTATCCGAGCGCGTTCTTCCCGCCCGGCCCGTGCGCCCAGCCCCCCGACGCCTCCTGGCGCTCGGCGAGGGTCTTCCCGCACCGGAGGAGCGTCTCCGTCACCTCGTCGGTCGGCGTCCGATGCCAGAGCTCGCCGAGGAAGATCGCCGCGTGCGCGTACCCCCAGTTGCTCTGGTTCCAGGACGGTCCGCCGGCGCTGCTCTCGGCGATCCCCTCGATCCGCGGGAGGGTCTCGACGACGAACGTCGCGGCCTTCCCGACCGCCTCGGCGTGCGGCCCCTGCCGGAGGTCGCTCCCGGCGCCGAGCCACGCCAGCCCCGCGAGGGAGGTCATCACGACCGCTCCGTTCGCCCCGGAGAGCGTCTCGTCGAAGCCGCCGTCCGGACGTTGCCGGTCCGCGAGCCAGGCGCAGGCCGCCTCGATCATCCGCGTCCGCGCCGCGCCGTCCTCGGGTCGGGCCGCGTCGCGCCCCCCCGGCTCGATCTCGACGTCGATCTTCTCCTTGTCGCCGCCCCCCTTCCGCACGGAGAGGGTCACGCGTCCCTGCCCCGCCTCCGCCTTCAAGAGGGCCTTCGCCAGCGGCTCGAGCGATCCGTCGCCGAACGACCTCCCCTGGACGCCGACCACGACGTCCCCGACCTCGAGCCCCGCCCGCGCGGCCGGTCCGCCCGGGAGCACGATCTCGACCACCAGCTCGTCCGGACCTTCGTCCCCGCCGCTTCGATCGATCGAGAACGACCGGACGCCGCCCGCCGTCGGTTCGTCGCCGGGGAGCGGATGGCGCGGGTCGCGCCCCTTCGCGCCGAGGAGCCCGAGGTTGTAGAGGTCCCACCCCTTGAACCGGCTGGTCCGGACCGCGTCCCCGAACGGCCACTCGTGAGCGAGGCCCCCGGGCGCGGGCGCGAGGAGGAGCGCGGCGAGCGCGAGCAGCGGCTTCATGGGGAACGGCCTCCGGGGGACGGCGCGAGGGGCGGACGCGGCGGGTCCTCCCGAAAGGGGTCGGAGTGTACCAGTCCGTCGGGGAAGTCCGCGGGCGCGAGCCGAGTCCCTCGCGGTCGGGATCGAGCGCGGGACGGGAGGCGGTCGCCGGTCCATCGTGCGGCGCGCGACGCGGGGATCGGCCGCGCGGGACCGCCCCGGCCCCCCGCGACTTCCTCCGACGGGCTGGTAGACTGCCGCGCCTTCGATCCGAGCCCGAGGTCGCGCCCCGTGTCGCGCACGTCGAATCCGCACTCCCACCCGCGCCGCGTCGTCGGCGGACGCCGTCCGCCGCGCGACGGGCGCTCGCGGCGCGGGGTCGATCGTTGAGCGCCCGGCGCGGTCGGCCCGCGGGGAAGCGTCGGTCGAAGGGGAAGGGCCGCGCGGCCGGCCCCGCCCCCGCGGCGGTCCCGGTCGCCGCGGCGACGAGCGAGGCGACCAAGCCGGTCCGGTGCATCCACTTCGGTCCGTGCGGCGGCCGCGTCATCCCGGGCTCGCGCGGTTTGGTCCCGCGCGTATTCGACGTCGGCGCGGGCGTCGCGAATTTCGCTTTTGGCCGAGTCGTAGTGGTCGCGGATGAT
>JAUIEL010000174.1 GCA_030428825.1 bacterium | reverse complement strand
GACGAACTCTGGTGGCGGGACGGGTCGGCCGCGCAGAAGGAGCTGAGGGACGAGATCGTCCGGCTCAGCCTCGCCGAGCGGATCCTGACCCCGTACACCGCGATGCTCGTGCTGGAGACGGACGACGACTACCGTCGGCACGGCCTGCCGGTCCCCGCACGCTCGGAGAAGGAGCTCGCCGCGCTCGACGTCGCCGACGAGGCGGCGGCCGAGGCGTGGAGCGCGACGACCGAGTTCGAGGGGCGGATCGCGGACGGGGAGCCGGCGGACGCGCGGTCGCGGTTCAGCGGAGGGACCATGCCGTCGCCGCCGAGCGGGCCGAAGGGCGGTCCGTCGGCTCCCGGCGCCGGAAAGCCCTCGCGTCCCTGGTCCGGCGCTCCGTCGAGCCCCGGCGCGGGGCCGGCGCCGGGCGGCGGAGGGGGCGGACCCCGGGGGCCGGTCACCGCCGGCGGCGGCGGCAAGAAGTGCCGGCCGAGCGAGGGGTACGAGCAATGGCCCTTCTGGTGGGAACACAACAGGGACGCGGTCCTCGTGCGGACGTCGAACCACGCAGGGTCCGTCCCGTCCGGCGGGGCCGCGTTCCTCTCCGGCCTGGGGCGGCGGGAGGCGACGAGGGAGAGCCGGCGTCCGACCACGGACGAGGCGATCGCCGCGTTCGTTCCCGTGCTCCGGGGCGTGCTCGCGGACGCGGACGCGGACGTCGTCGACTCGGCGCTGATGGCGCTCGGGAAGATCGTGCCGGCGGACCGGGCCGAGCTCGTGCTCGACGATCTCGTCGCCGCGCTCTCGAGTCCGCACCAGACCGTGCGGCACGGGGCGGTCCTTTCGCTCGGCGTGCTCGGGAGCGAGGCGGCGTTGCCGGCGCTCCACGCGAAGCTGGAGGATCCGCGGGACGACGGGCTGGAGGCGGCGCTCGCCGCGGCGTCGATCGGCGCGATCGGGGCGCCGGAGTCGGTCGACGTGCTGTTCCAGACGGTTCGTGACGCTCCGACGGGCGCCGTGAACGTGGCGTCGATGGCGATCCTCGCGCTCGGCCAGTTCGAGGTCCGGCGCGACGAGATCGTGGTGTTCCTCTCCGCCCGGCTCGCCGACGCGTCGCTCGCCCGGACGACCGCGGCGCAGATCCCGATCAGCCTGGCCCGGCTGGGCGGCGAGGCGAGGGAGGCGATCCCGCAGCTCGTCCGAATCGCCTCGGGGCGGAAGACGGACATCCGGATGGTCGAGTCGTGCGTCCTCTCCCTCGGGTCGCTCGCCGATCCCGACGACGGGACGGTGTTCGAGTTCCTGATGGAGACGATCCGTGACTCGAAGTTCGAGCAGGCCCGGCACTTCGCGTTCATCTCCCTGGCCGAGCTCACCGCGAGGGCGGCGCGCGACCTGTCGCGGTACGAGGCGCGGCTCGACGAGGTGATCGCGTTCCTGTCCGCCCAGCTCGAGCGGCCGCGGAACAAGCCTCATCAGCCGTGGGCGGCGACGTCCCTGGCGCTGATCGGGCGGGAGCTCGGCGAGGCGTCGTCGCGTCGCGTGCTCGTCACGACGAAGCTGATCGAGGCGTTCGAGGAGACGAACCACCCGATCTACCGGTCCGCGTTCGCGACCGGGCTCGGCCTCCTGGGGGCGCACGCCGCCGGCGAGATGCTGCTCGACGAGTTCGAGGAGCAGCTCGGGAAGCGTTCGCGGTCGGACGAGCTCTGCGGCGGACTGGCGACCGCGCTCGGCCTGCTCCGGACCCCCGGGGCGACCGCGACGCTGCTCCGGTGGCTCGACGAGCGGCCGGCGCCGCGACATTCGATCCAGGCCGTGGCCGCGCTGGGGCGGATCGGCGATCCCGAGGCCGTCACGCCGCTCGTGGCCCGGCTTCGGACCGCGACCGCCCTGAACGAGCTCGCATCGACCGCCCGCGCGCTCGGCGACCTCCGCGACCCCGCCGTGGCCCCCCGCCTCGTCGAGCTGATCGAGGACGAGTCGGCCCCGGGGCTGGCCCGCGCGTTCGCCTGCGTCGCCCTCGGCCGTCTCGCCGAGAAGACCCCCGTCCCGTGGAACACCCGTTGGTCTGCGGGCACGAACTACCGCACGATCGTCCCCGCGCTCTACGAGATCCTCGACATCCTCTGACCCCCGCGGCGTCCCCCCCCTGACCCCGACGGCGTCTGACCCCACTACGCGCAAGTGGCGGGGTCTGACCCCACCCCACGCACGTGCGGGAACCTTCCCGCCCGGGTCGCGCGGCAGTTCGGTCCAAGTGGCGCGTGTGAAGCATCTTGCGTCGTGACGGCGAGTCGCGTGCCCTTGGTGTGCGCCGCCTGCGGGACCGGGCTCGAATCCGGGGTCGCTCCGACGCCGCCCCCACCGGGGCTCCGCTCGCGCGAGACCATCTCGTCCCCGATCGACCGATTCGAGGTCACAGGACGCCTCGAACCGCCGATTCGTCGACCGGTCCGGTCGCGCCTCGTCGTACGTGAGTGGGGTGGGGTCAGACGCCGACGCTTGCGCGTGGTGGGGTCTGACGCCCCTGAAGGCGACGTCCGCGGTGGGGCGGGCGGTTTCGGGGAGCGCCGATCGGGAGGAACTTCCTTCCCTCGGAGGCGACGGGAGGACGAAAACGATGCGCCGTCGGGAGGGGTGCGGCCGCGGCGTGGCGTGGACTTCGGGTGGCTCAAGTGATGATCTGAAAACGCTTTGCGTCGCACGGTCCGCCGGTCGTCCGCGACTGGCACCCGCCTTGCCCTCCCCTCCGGCGCTCAATGGTCCGTTTCGCGGCGCGAAGGAGGCAGCGATGCGCATTCTGGTGACGGGTGGCGCGGGTTTCGTGGGGTCGCACCTGGTCGACGCCCTGTTGGAGAAGGGGCATCAGGTCCGGGTCTACGATTCGCTCGACCGGCAGGTCCACCCCGGCGGCCGCGTGCCGTCCTACCTCGCCGAGGACATCGACTTCGTCCACGGCGACGTCCGGGACCGCGACCGCCTGAAGGCGGCGCTCGAGGGGATCGACGTCGTCTACCACCAGGCCGCGTTCGTCGGGGTCGGCCAGTCGATGTACGAGATCCGGCGCTACGTCGACGGGAACTCGGTCGGCGGCGCGACCCTGCTCGACATCCTCGCCAACGACTCGCACGACGTGAAGAAGGTCGTCGTCGCCTCGTCGATGTCGATCTACGGCGAGGGGGCGTACCGCTGCGACGCGTGCGGCGACGTGTCGCCGAAGCTCCGGACCAAGGACCAGATGGCCGCCTTCGACTGGGAGCTCGACTGCCCGTCGTGCGGCGAGAAGGTCGAGCCGATCGGCACGCCCGAGTCGAAGCCGCTGCAGCCGACCTCGATCTACGCGGTCACGAAGCGGGACCACGAGGAGATGTTCCTCGCGTACGGGCGCGCCTACGGCCTCCCGACGACGGCGCTGCGGTACTTCAACATCTACGGCTCCCGCCAGGCGCTCTCGAACCCGTACACCGGCGTCCTCGCGATCTTCGGCGGCCGCCTCCTCTCCGGCAACCCGCCGGTCATCTACGAGGACGGCGCCCAGAGCCGCGACTTCGTCCACGTCAGCGACATCGTCCAGGCGAACATCCTCGCCATGGAGAAGCCCGAGGCGGACTACGAGGTGTTCAACGTCGGCACCGGCCGTCGTTCTTCGATCGGCGAGATCAACGAGATCTTCCAGAGCCGGCTCGGACTCTCCGTCCCGCCCGACGTCCGGAACCAGTTCCGCGAGGGGGACATCCGCCACTGCTACGCCGACATCTCCCACATCGAGTCGAGGCTCGGCTACGCGCCGAGCGTGACGCTCGAGCAGGGGATCGAGGAGCTCGTGGACTGGGTCCGCGAGCAGAACGCCGTCGACACGTTCGAGTCGGCCGCGGCGGAGCTCGCCGCGCACGGCCTCGTCCGCTGACCGGGTCCAAGAACCGCCCACGAAGAAGAGAAGAGACGATGAGCACCACGAACCGGGGATCGCACGATCTCGACCCGACCGCGCTGTTCGACGAGGCGTACTACCGGAGCCACTGCGGCGACGTCCCGTACGAGCGGGACGAGGCGACCTGGCAGACCCACTTCAGCACCGTCGCCCGGAACCTCGTCCAGCGCTTCCGCCCGAAGTCGGTGCTCGACGTCGGCTGCGCCAAGGGGTTCCTGGTGGAGCAGCTCCGCGACCTCGGCGTCGAGGCGTACGGCGTCGACGCGTCGACCTACGCGATCTCGCAGGTCCGCGACGACATCAAGCCGTTCTGCTCGGTCCACTCCGCGACCGAGCCGTTCGGGCGGCGCTACGACCTGATCACCTGCATCGAGGTGATCGAGCACATGTCCGAGGAGGACGCGCCGGCCGTCGTGAAGAACCTCTGCGCCCACGCGGACGACGTCCTCTTCTCCTCGACCCCCGACGACTACGAGGAGCCGACGCACTTCAACATCCAGCCGTTCGAGTACTGGAAGGAGCTGTTCGCCCAGAACGGCTTCTACCCCGTGCTCCGCGACGAGCCGACCTACGTCACCGAGTGCGCGGTCGTCTTCCGCAAGGTGACGAAGAAGCTGAAGGTCGTCGTCCTCTCGCGCGAGCGGGACGAGTGGGCCGTGGTGCGCCTCCGCCTGCTCGACCCGCTGCGCGAGCTCGAGCGGCAGGGGCGGGTCGAGATGACCTTCGTGTCGACGTACGACGAGGCGGTCGACGTCGAGGCGCTCGTCGACGCGGACCTCTGGGTCGTCCAGCGCGAGTTCGCGGACCGTTCCCTCAGCCACGGCGTCCTCGACGCCGCGAAGCTCCTCGGGAAGCCGGTCGTCTTCGAGATCGACGACCTGCTGACGAACCTCCCGCGCTCGAACCCGCTCTGGGCGTACTGCCAGAAGATCACGCCCGACCTGATCGACTGCGCCCGCCACGCCGACTTCGTCACCACCTCCACCCGCCCGCTGCTGGACGAGCTCGGGAAGGCGGAGTCGACGCTCCCCGAGAAGTCGTTCGTCCGCCGGAACGTGGTCGACACCGACATCTGGGGCGGCGAGTACCGCGAGCGGCGCCCCCTCCCCGGCGAACCGCTCGTGATCGGCTGGTTCGGCTCGGCGACGCACGAGGAGGACCTCGCGATCGTCAAGCCGGCGATCCAGTACCTCTCCCGAAAGTACGCGGGGAAGGTCGTCTTCCATTTCTGGGGCTATCTGCCGCCCGACCTCGCCGAGATCCCCGGCGTCCGCCTCGTCCGCGGTCCCCAGGCGAACGTCGTCGCCCACGCCCAGGGGGTCCGCGACGCGCGCATCGACATCGCGATCGCGCCGCTGACCGACCACGTCTTCAACGCGGCGAAGTCCGACCTGAAGTGGCTCGAGTACTCGATCTGCGGCATCCCCGGCGTCTACTCCGACGTCGCGCCGTACCGCGAGGAGATCCAGGACGGCATCGACGGGATCGTCGTCCGGAACGACACCGGCGACTGGGTCGCCGCGCTCGAGGCGCTCATCGTCGACGACGAGCTCCGCCTCGGCATCGCGCGGCGCTGCTTCGAGCGCGTCCGGAGCGAGTTCTGCGTCGACGTCCGCGCCATGGAGTGGGACGACCTGTACCGTTCGTTCGTCGCCACCGGCCCGCGCGAGGCGCCGCCGGAGGACGTCGACGAGCGGACGTCGCGCGCGGCCGCCCTCCTGTTCGAGTTCCAGGGGCGCCAGCAGGCCCGCAACGGACAGATGGCCGACGCGGTCCGCTCGCTCGAGGCGGCGCTCGACCTCGACCCGGAGCGGCTCCCCTCGGTCCTCTCGGCCGGCGTCAACCTGTCGTCGCAGGGCCGCATCCAGGCCGGCGTCCGCCTCCTCGAGGCGTGCACCGAGCGCGTGCCGGAGGCGGCCGACGCCCACCTCTGCCTCGCCCGCGTCCATCGTTCGCTCGGCGATCCGCTCCGGACCGAGGCGGCCCTCTCGGTCGCGAGCGAGCGGCACGCCGCCGACCCCGACCTGCTGAAGGAGCACCTCGAGCACCTGCAGGCGACCGGCCAGGAGGATCGGGTCGACGCCCGCCTCGCCGCGCTCGTCGCCGCCGAGCTCCAGCCCGAGGAGGCGGTCGCGGTCGCCGAGCTGCTCGCCCGGCTCGGTCGCGCCGCCGACGCCACCTCCGTCTGCGAGAAGGCCGCGGCCGCGTTCCCGAACGTCGACTTCACGCCGCTGCTCGGCGCGCTCGAGACGGCCGGGACCGTCCAGGCCGACCGCAAGGCGCAGGACGCGGCCGCGTCGTCGCCCGCCGGCGGCGAGGCGCCGCTCCGCGTCGCGGTCTACACCCGCGATCCGATCTCCGGCCCCCGCGTCCAGACCCGGCTCGCCGCGCCGCTGTCGGTCCTCGAGCGGGCCTCCATGGTCGAGGTCCGCTGGAGCGACGGGACGATCGGCGCCGACGCCGCCGCGCACGCCGACGTCGTCGTGATCCACCGCCGGTTCGCCTCCGCGGACGGCTGCGGGGAGATCGTCGACCGGGCGCGCGCCGCCGGGAAGCCGGTCGTGTTCGACCTCGACGACCTCTGGCCCGAGCGGCTGGCGCTGAACGGCGACGCCGCGGCCGACGAGGCGCGCGGCGACGTCGCGACGCTGGTCGAGGCCGCGGACGCCACGACCGTCGCCTCGGAGGCGTTGCGGGAGGAGCTGATCCGCGTCGCCCCGAACGCCGCCGAACGGATCGTCGTCCTCGAGCCGATGCTCGACGTCGGGCTCTGGCCGAGCACGATCCAGACGCCGCCGGCCGAGAACCGGCCGCTCCGCGTCGGGCTCTTCTCGGGCTGGGCGCATCCGACCGTGTCGAAGGAGGTCGTCGCCGCGCTGGCGCCGACGATCCGCGCGGCGGGGGGGAAGGTCCAGCTCACCTCGTGGAGCCCGACCAGCGAGGCGACGGCGATCCCGACGTCGCCGAACGTCGGCGCCGCGACGCCGTTCCACCGCGAGTACTCGCTCGCGCTCCAGCGCGCGCAGCTCGACCTCGCGCTCGTGCCGACCTCGAACGACGTCTACCACGCGACGCTCTCCGACCACGTCTGGCTCGAGCTCGCCGCGTGCCGCGTCCCCGGGGTCTTCGGCTCCGGCGCCGCGTTCTCGTCGACCGTGATCGGCGGCCAGACCGGCATGATCGTCGGCGCCGACCCGCGCGAGTGGGCCGAGGCGACCGTCCGCCTGCTCGAGTCGCCGGCGGCGCGCTCGACGCTCGCGGACCGCGCGTGGACGATCACGTTCGGCGAGCGGACGGTCCAGCAGAACGCGACCGCCTGGTTCGACCTCTACCTGACGCTCGTGTCCGGACGCGTCGAGGCGAACGAACCGGTCGGCGCGGCGGTCACGACCTGACCGATGGCCGATCGGACGGACGTGAGCGTCGTCGTCCCGGTGCGGGACAACGTCGAGCTGACCGGGCTCTGCGCGGAGGCGCTGTTCCTCCACACGGACGCGGCGGTCGAGCTGGTGCTGGTCGACAACGGCTCGGGGCCGGAGGTGGAGGAGCTCGCGCGGACCCTCGCGCGGCGGCACGCGGTGCGCCACCTCCGGAACGAGCGGAACGAAGGGTTCGGGTTCGCCAGCAACCAGGGGATGGCGGAGGCGACCGGCGAACGCGTCGTGCTGATGAACAACGACGTGATCGTCACCCCGGGCTGGTACGAGCGCCTGTCGCGGGCGCTCGAGCGGTCGGACGACGTCGGCATGGTCGGGCCGCGCTCGAACCGCGTCTCCGGTCCGCAGCTCGTCCCCGGCGCCGCGTACCGAGACCGGGCCGCGCTCGACCAGTTCGCGGCGCGCATGGGGCGCGAGGCGGCGGGGGAGGCCGTCGACCTGGCGCGCCTGGTCGCCCTCTGCGTCCTCCTCCGGCGAGAGGTGCTGGAGCAGGTCGGCGGCTTCGACCCGTGCTTCTGGCTCGGCAACTTCGAGGACGACGACCTGTCGATGCGGGTCCTCCGCAAGGGGTGGCGCCTCGTGATGGCGAACGACGCGTTCGTCCACCACGAGGGGAGCGCCACGTTCCGGCGCGAGCGGTTCGACTGGGACGCGCTGATGGAGGAGAACTGGCGCTGGTTCCGGGCGAAGCACGGCTACGACGGTCCGATGACCGCGCCGTACCCCGCGCGCGAGCTCGCCACGAGGGTCCCGTTCGACGCGCGGCGTGACTTCGTCCCGCTCGAGCACGAGCGGGTCTTCCGCCCGGACGCGCCTCCGATGCACCTGCCGGTCTCCGAGGGCCCGCGGACGCTCCTGTTCGCCGAGCCGCGCGGCGACTCGTGGGCCCGCGCGCTCCTGACCTGGCTGGTCGAACACCGCGGCGCGCCCGAGCGGACGCTCGTCCTGCGCGTCGAGCCGCACCTCCCCGAGGTCGTCGACGCGCTCCGCCGTCGCACGGAACGGCTGTTCGCGGCGGTCGGCGGCGCGGACCTCCCCGACGTCGTCCTCGAGTGCACCCCGCTCGCCCCGGCGGAGCGGGGCGGCCTCTACACCGCGGTCTCCGAGGTGCTGCTGTCGGGGTCGCCGCGCGATCCGCTCCACGCCCGGGAAGCGGCCTCGTGCGGCGTGCCGGTGTCGGAGACGGCGCCCGTCGCCGTGCCGTAGCGCGTCGGCCGTTCGAGCGGCCGTTCGATCGTCGGGGCGCGCGCCTCAGCGGAAGCGGAGCCGCTCCGGTCCGCCGACGACGGGGAGCACGATCCGGCTCGGCCGCGCGGGGCCGTGGTGGACGCGGTTCGTCGCCGCGGGACCGTCGGTCGCGAGGTGCGCCGCCTCGAGCGAGTGGAGGTTCCGCGCGTACCAAGGCCAGAGCGAACCGGAGACCTGGACGCGCAACCGGTCGCCCGCCTCGAGCCGTCGGCTGACGCCCCAGCCGTCGATCTCGACCTCGTGCGGGACGCCGGGTTCGAGCGGCACGTCCCGGCGCGGGTCGGCGGCGTACCGGAGGCGCTGGATGCCGCCGGCGATCCTCCGCGCCGAGCCGTCCGGCCGGACGCGCAGGAGCTCGACGCAGACGTCCTCGTCCGGCGCGTCGGTCGAGAAGAAGAGGCGCGCGGTCACCGGCCCCAGCAGGTCGACCGGCGCGGCGAGCGGGGGCGAGGTGTAGTCGAGGACGTCGTCGCGATCGTCGAGCGCGGACCAGTCCGCGAGGTGGGACTCGCCGACCAGGTCGTCGAAGTCGAGCGGGATCGGCCGCGGGTCGTGAGGGTCGCACCGGAACGCGTCGGCGCCGTCCTCGTCGGGAGGCGCGATCCGGAGCGTCCCGTCCCCGTCCCTTCGGGCGGCGTTCCCGCCGCTCGCGAGGTGGAGCGGCACCGGCGCGGTCTCGGCGGGGGGCCAGTCGTCCCCGGAGACCCACTCGTCCGGCCCGATCAGGAAGAGGCGGACCGGGTCCTCGTGGTCGATCCCGTTCTCGATCCCCTTCAGGTACCGATCGAAGAACCGCAGGACGAGCGCGTCGAGGTCGATCACCGCCCGCGCGCCGAAGTCGCGCCGGCCGAGCATGCGCGTGGTGTTCGCGGCGTGTCCCCACGGCCCGATCAGCAGGTGCTGGCCGCGACGGGCCGCCTCGCCGGGCGCGCGCGCGCGGAGCCCTAGGAAGTTCCGCGGCGCGCCGGGGAAGTCGTCGTCGAACCAGCCGGTCACGTGCAACGCGGCGACGTCCATCCGGTCGAACCCGTCCTCGTGGCGGCGCGGCCCCCAGTACGCGTCGTCGTGCGGCGGGTGCGAGACCCACGCGTCGACGAAGGCGTGTCGCGTCTCGACCGCGTCGTCGAGTTCGGTCAGCGGGAGGCGCATCAGGAGCGGCCGCCAGTCGAGGTCCGGCACGCCGCCGAGGACCCCGGCCTCGTCCATCGAGTCCATCACCGCCGCCCACCACGGCACGCCGAGGTGCAGCGCGCCCCCTTCGTACGGAAAGTTCTCGTCCGGGTCCGGCGGGCAGACGATCGGCACGATCGCCTTCAGGTGCCGGTTCCCCGACTTCGCGGCGAGCACCTGCGTCCAGCCGACGTAGCTGTTCCCGATCATCCCGACGTTCCCGTCGGACCACGGCTGGGCCGCGATCCAGTCGAGCGTGTCCGACCCGTCCTCGACCTCGTGGACGAGCGGGTCGAACGTCCCCTCGCTCTCCCCGCGGCCGCGGACGTCCTGGATCACGACCGCGTATCCGCGCGGCACGAAGACCGCCGGCCGGAGGAGCGCCTCCGACCAGCGGTGGTACGGCGTCCGGACCAGGACCGTCGGGGACCGCCCGTCGCTCCCCGGTCGGTGGACGTCCGTCGTGAGCCGGACGCCGTCCCGCATCCGGACCCGCACCGATTCGACCTCGCGCATCGCGTGCGCGGCGGGGGAGAGGAGCGCGCGCCACGGACCGTCGTCGACCGCGGTCGAGCGGAGCGACGCGGGCGGGAGGGCGTCGAAGCCTTCGCGCACGGCGTCGACGTCGAACGCGGCGACGCGCCACGGCGTCCCGTCCGCGCCGGCGAGGAGCGCGGCCCGCTCGCCGATCCCGGCCGCGTCTCCGTCGACATCCCCGTCGAGTTCGAAGCGCCACCCGACCGTCCCTCCCGCGTCGAACGACCACGCGTCCGCCACCGTCCAGGTCGAGCGGCGGCGCGAGTGCTGGTCGATCCGCGCGATCCGCATCCCCCTCGCCTCGGCGCCGCGGGCGACCAGCGGCCCCGCGAGCGCCGCGATCCCGGCCACCCGGCCGTGGCGGGCGACGATCGCCGGTCCCTCGACCTCGAGCGCGGCCGAGCCCTCCGCGACGTACGCCCCCTCGCGCGTCTCCCCCTCGTCGCGCCACGAGAGCCGGTCGCCCTCCCGCCGCGCCTCTCCCTCGTACGTCCACCACGCCTCGCCGAGCCGCCGCCCCCCGATCCAGCGGAGCGACCCTCCGTCG
>JAUIEL010000900.1 GCA_030428825.1 bacterium | reverse complement strand
ATCAGGTCGGTCAGCGAGTCGAGCTGCGCCCCGAAGTCGGACGCCTGGTTCGTGATCCGCGCGATCTTCCCGTCGAGCGCGTCGAACACCATCGCGAGGAGGATCATCCACGCGGCGAACAGGACGTGCTCCCCGAACCGCGCCGGGTCGAGCAACGCGTCCCCGACCTTCGCGATGGCGAGGAACCCGCAGAAGGTGTTCCCGAGGGTGCAGAGCGTGGGGAGGATCGCGACGGGCTGGAAGCGGAGGGTCATGGGGGGATGATAGCCGGAGGGGAGCAGGGGAGAGCACGGGAGAGCAGGGGAGAGCAGGGGAGAGGGCGCTGGCGCGGAGCGGGAACGGGGATGCCGGCTTCCACGTCCGTGCCGTGGCCGCGCCGCCGCCGACCTCTGGAACCGTCGTGGCCCTACTCCGCGGTCCGGAGGAGGACCGTCGAGGCGCCGTTCACCTTCTCCCCGACCTTCACGGCCGGCTCCCAGCGGCCCTCCGGCTCGACGATCACCTCGGTGTACGAGCCGAACTTGATCATCCCGATCCGCTCGCCGCGCTCGACGCGGTCGCCGACCTTGGCGGTGCAGACGATGCGGCGGGCGATCAGGCCGGCGACCTGGCGGACGAGGACGCGGCGGCCGTCGTCCAGGCGCAGGCCGATCGCGTTCGCCTCGTTCTCCTCGGAGATGCGCGGGTCGCGGGCGTCGAGGAACTTGCCGGGCTTGTACTCGACCAGCTCGACCACGCCGGCCCCGGGGGCGCGGTTGACGTGGACGTTGAAGACGTTCAGGAAGACGCCGATCCGAAGGCCGCGCCCCTTCAGGTAGAGCGGCTCGTCGACCTCGAGGACGTTCACGACCTTGCCGTCGGCGGCGGAGACCAGGAGCCCCTCGCCGGCGGGGACGGCGCGCTCGGGGTCGCGGAAGAAGTTGAGCGAGAAGAGCGCGATCAGGAGGAACGGCAGCCCCGCCCCCCAGTGGACGCCGAGCCCGAGCCCGAGCCCCAGGACCAGGGGGACGAAGCCGAACGCGACGAGCTGTCCGCCGCCGAGCGGGGTGAGGGGGATGCGCACGGGCGCTCCGGATTCCCGGTGAAGAACGGGCGGCGGATGCTAGGTATGCACGCTGCGGAATTCAAATGGAAGCCCTCGTCACCGACCTCGACCAGCTCGAGTGCGCCCTCGCTCCGACCGACGGCCGCCCCCTCGTCGTGCATCACTTCGCGACCTGGTGCGACCCGTGCGAGGAGGAGCTGCCGATCCTCGCCGACCTCCTCCGCGGGGCGGACGTGCGCCGCGTGGCGGTGGCGTGGGACCTGTTCATGGTCCCCGTCGGCCCGGACGAGGCGGCGCGGGTCTGCTCCGCGTTCCTCGAGCGTCTCGGCGGCGGGTTCGACCTCCTCTGCGTCTACACCGGCGCTCCCGAGCCGCTGTTCCGGTCGCAGGGGATCGCCGAGGGGACGGTGCCGTTCACCGACGTCCGGGACGGCGCCGGCCGCGTGATCGAGCGGTTCCCGATGCCGCTGTTCGAGGAGGACGATCGCCGGCGCTTCGCCGCGGCGGTCCGCTCCGCCGCCGGCGACGACGACGGAGGAGGCCCGACGTGACCGAGGACCGACCGACCGGCTCGAACCGCACGATCCGGCTGACGCGCCGGGTCCGGTTCGCGGCGAGCCACCGACTCTTCAACCCGGAGTTCGACGACGAGACGAACGACCGGGTCTTCGGGCTGTGCAACAACCCGAACGGACACGGCCACAACTACACGCTCGAGGTGACCGTCGAGGGGGACGTCGATCCGGCGACCGGGATGGTCGTCAACCTGAAGGACCTGAAGCGGATCCTCGCCGACCGGGTCGTGACGGACTGCGACCACCGGCACCTGAACCTCGACGTGCCGTGGCTCGAGGGGACGATCCCGACCGCCGAGAACCTCGCGGTGAAGTTCTGGGAGCGGCTCGCGACCGAGGTCGGGCC
>JAUIEL010000173.1 GCA_030428825.1 bacterium | reverse complement strand
GGAGGAAGTACTCCCGCTGCGCCTTCTCCATCGATCCCTGCGCCGACTCGCGGAGGCGGCGGGTCACCTTCAGGACCTCGATCTGGTGGGAGAGGCGGTCCGACGCGAGGCGCAGGCGCTCGAACGGGTCGGTCGCGGCGAGGATCTCCTGCTTCTCGTCCGGGGTCGCGTCGAGGAACCCGAGCAGCGCGTCGACGAGCGTGTCGGCATCGGTCGTCGCGGTCAGGAGCTCGGGGGCTCCGGCCGGTGCCTCGGGGAGGAGCGCGATCGCCTCCGCGGCGAGCGTGCGGAGGTGGAGGACGCGTCCCTCGAGCTCGGACGTCTGCGACTCGGGGACCTTCGGCGCCGACACCGGAGAGACCCGCGCGGCGAGGTACGCCTCGCCCTCGATCGGCTGGCCGAGGCGGACGCGCTCGACGCCTTGAACGATGACGCGGTGGCCGTCGGGCGCCTCGAGCGCGCGGAGGATCCGCGCCGACGTGCCGACCGGATGGAGGTCCCGGACCGCGGGGTCGTCCTGCTTCGCGTCCCTCTGGCAGACCACACCGAGGAGGCGGTCGTCCCGCATCGCGGCCTCGACCGCGGCGACGGACCGGGGGCGACCGACGGCGAGCGGAGTGATCATGCCGGGGGAGAGGACGGTCGCGCGGACCGCCAGCAGGGGGAGGGCGCCCTCGGGAAGCGGCTTCCGCTCGGGATCCTCGCTCGGCACCTCGGGCTCTGGGTTCATTCGTCGACTCCGGTTCGTGCGAGCCGACCGCGGGACCTTCCGCGGTCGACCGAGGGGCGGCCCTCCGCGGACGACGTCGAGCAATCTTCGGGCCGTGCTCACGGCGCCGCGGCGACCGCCCCCTCGTCGCCGCACTCGCGCCCGCCGAGACGGCCGCGCACGGCGGCGATCAGGGCGCGGTGCGGCCGCGGGAGGGCCCCCGCCTCGTATCGCTCCTCGAGCTGGAGCACGCGGTGGCCGAGGGCGCGGTCCTCGAACACGTCGAGGATCCAGCGCGAGAGGTCGTGACGGCGGAGGTGCCGGTCGAGATCGGGGGCCGAGGCGAGGAACGAGAGCAGCTCGCCGAGCGTCGAGACCGCGGTGGTCGGGCCGCCGTCGGAGGATCCGCGGAACACGAACGCCCGCCCGGCCGGCACGTGGAGGTTCAGGTACTTGTGGAGGTGCCGCACGTGCGCGGTCAGGCGCGCGGAGACCCGGAACCGGAGCAGCTGCTCGCCCGACTCCTCGGCGCCGGGGAGGAGGGCCGCCCACTCGTTCTCGAGCCCGCCGAGCGCGGTCGCCCAGGCGTGACGGTCGACGTCGCCGCCGCGCAGCGCGTGCAGGGCGCGGGCCTCTTCGGGGTCCGAGACCCGGGTCGCGACGATCGCGTCGGCCGACGCCAGCACGTCCGGCGCGAGCTGCGACGCGTGCCACGTCACGAAGGTGTGACCGCCGAGCGAGAGGTCGAGGAGCCGCGTCACCTCCGGGTCGTGGAGGAAGTAGTGCGCCTCGTCGAGGACGATGCGGTGCGGCAGTCCGGTCCGGCGGCGGAGGTCCCGCAGGTGGGCGAGGAGGCTCCGGACGTAGGTCCGTTTCGTCTCGAGCGACAGGCACGAGAGGTCGATGACCGTCGAGACGTCGGGGTAGCGGAGCGCCCGCTCGACCTCCACGAGCGCGGGGGGCGAGTCGGGGTCGAAGACGATCACCGAGGGGAGCGACTCGAGCGTGCCGTACTCTCCCTCCGGGTCGATGACGCAGACGCAGTAGTGGTCGAGGACGAGCTGCTCGCAGAGGACGCCGGCGACCCACGACTTGCCGGACTGCGTGTCCCCGGTGATCAGGGCGTTCCGGCCGCGCAGCGCGAGCTCGAACGGCGCGCCCCCCTCGCCCACCCCGAGGTGGAGACGTCGGCGGCCGAGGCGCTCCGGTCCGATCCGAGGCTCGCGGAGCAACGCGCGGACGTACTCCGCGACCGCCGGCGGGCCGTCGCCCGGGACCACCTCGTCGGCCGTCGCGATCAACGCGCGGCTCCCCCAGGCGACCGCGGCGCCGATCTCGCAGACCGTGAGGAGCTGGTGGTCGTTCTCGCCGTCGCCGATCCCGACGGTGTCGTGGGTCGACAGGCGGAGCGCCCGGAGCGCCTCGCGGAGGCCGGTCGCCTTGCTGACCGCCTGCGGGAGGATCATCAGCCTCCCTCGGTTGAACTGGAGCACGAGCGGCAGTTCGGTCTCCCGGATCACCTCGAGGACGGCGGCCGCGTGGTGGGCGTCGGTCTCCACGACGCACTGGCCGGCGAGGAACGGGACGTCGCGGCGGCGCAGCTCGTCGAGGAAGTCGGCCTTCGGCGGCGGCGCGAGGAGCACGGAGCGCCGGCTGGAGGGGAAGTGCAGCACCGCGCCGTTCTCCGCGACGACGGCGTGGAAGATCGAGAGGTCGTCGAGGTGCCGCTCGAGGTCGGCCAGGATCCGGCCGGTCACGAGGAGGACGTCGAGGTTCCGCCCGCGCGCCTCCGCGATCGCCTCGCGGACCGTCGGGTCGAGCGCGCCGTCGATCGCGATCGTCCCGTCGTAGTCGAGCGCGAGGACCTTCGGCTTCATGCGACGTCGTCGTGCGGGCGGGAACCGAGTCGGAGGGAACGGCGCGACTCCCTCTCGTCGAGCGGCGAACGGAGCTCGCAGGGTCGCCCGTCGGCGACCCGTCGGATCGGTCGGACGAGGTACCAGCCGCTCGCCGCGAGCACGTCGAGAAGGTCGTCGGGATGCTCGGACGGGTCGAGGCGGTACCGCGCTCCGCTCACGCGATCGACGGCTTCGAAGACGGGGTGGCGGGGCCGGTCCATCGGCTCAGCTTCCGGTCGCGCCGAGGCGCGCCACCGATTTCGTCAGCCGGCCACCGACTTCGTGGGCCATCGTCTCCTCCTTCGTCCGACGCACGGAGCGGGACACGGTCCGGGCGGGGCCGCCGCGGACGCCTCGGTTCGGGGGGGCGTTCCGCAAGCCGTGTTCCGGCGATCGCCGCGCGACGGATCGGTGTTCCGTGCGCGACCGGAGACGGCGCTGGGGGAGGTGGCCCGGGGGAGCGGGGAACGTTGCGCGAACCGCCGCGCGAAGTCGAGGGGCTCGGGGCGGGTACGCCGATTGCTCGAGGGTCCGAAGCCGGACTCGGGTCGCCGCCCGCGCCCGGCGATCGTGTTCGAGAGAGACCGCCTTTGTAGGAGAGAGACCGATGAAGCCCACGACCCCGCGGACCGAGATGCCGTCGATCACCCGTCTCCAGGATCGAGTGAACCGCCTGTTCTCCAACTTCCTGGACCACGACGGCTGGGAGTTCTCGAGCGAGGAGTTCGTCCCCGCGCTCGACGTGACCGACAAGCCGGACCAGCTGGAGGTGAAGGTCGAGGTCCCCGGCGTCGACCCCGACGACATCGAGATCTCGGTTCAGGACGACGTCCTCACGATCACCGGCGAGCGGAAGTCCGAGAAGGAGGAGAAGGGCGATCACACGTACCGGCGGGAGATGGCGTACGGCCGCTTCAGCCGCGCGTTGGCCCTCCCGACCTCGATCGTGGCCGACGAGGTCGAGGCGACGAGCCGCAACGGCGTGCTGACGATTCGGATCCCGAAGTCGGAGGTGAGGAAGCCGAAGACGATCCCGGTGAAGAAGAAGTAGGTCGCCTCGGCCGGACCGTGCGGCGCCCCGACTCAGACGAGCTTCGGCAGCATCGCCGTCGCGAGTCCGAGCACGAGGAAGAAGCCGCACATGTCGGTGACGGTGGTCAGGATCGGTCCGGAGGCGAGCGCCGGGTCGACCCCGAACCTCTTCAGCAGGAGCGGGACCGCGCCGCCGATCGAGACCGCCACGAGCGTGTTCACGGCGAGCGCCGCGCCGACGACCACGCCGAACCACGGGTTGCCGTTCCAGAGCCAGCCGCCGACCGCCACCAGGGTCCCGAGGGCGAGGCCGTTGACGAGCCCGACCATCACCTCCTTCCCGAGCACGCGGAAGACCTCGCGCGGGAGGACGAGGCCGAGCGACAGCTCTCGCATGCTGACCGCCACCGCCTGGTTCCCCGAGCAGCCGGACATGTCGGAGATGATCGGCAGGAAGACCGCCAGCGCGATCACCTGGGAGAGCGTGTCCTGGAAGGTGGCGATGACCGACGCGGCGACCACGTTCAGGAGGATGTTGATCGACAGCCACGACAGCCGGCGGCGCGCGCGGAGGCCGAGCGGCATCGACCGGAGCTCCTCCTTCACGAGACCCTGGCTCCGCTGCAGGTCGCGGTCGGCCCGCTCCTTCAGACGTTCCTGGACGGCGCCCCGGTGGACGATGCCGAGCATCCGTCCCTTCGCGTCGATCACCGGCACGCCGAGGAACGCGTGCTCGACGAAGAAGTCGGTCAGCGCCTCGACGCTCGTCTCGTCGCGCACCGTCAGCGGGTCCTTGACCATCCGCTCGGAGATCACGCGCGTCCCGCGGGCGAGGAGGAGGTCGCGCAGGCGGAGGACGCCGACCAGCCGCCTCCGCCGGTCGGTGACGTAGACGTACTGCACGTCGAGGTCCTCGATCTCCTCCGAGCGAGCGCGGAGCTCGCGGACCACGTCGGCGACCGTCGTGTCCTCCGGGAAGGCGAGGAACTCGGTCGCCATGAGGCCGCCGGCCTCGTCGTCCTCGTACTCGCGGAGGACGCGGGCCTCGGCCGCCTCGTCCGGCTCCATCTCGGCGAGGATCGGCTCGGCCCGCGCGTCGTCGATCTCGCCGAGGAGGTCCGCGCGTTCGTCGGACGGGAGCTCGTGGAGGACCTCGGCGGCGGTCCCGGGCCCGACCCCGGTCAGCGTCTCGATCGCCTGGACGTCCGGGAGGTGCAGGAGGATGTCGGCGCCCTCCTCGGCCGGGAGGACCTCCAGCAGCCGGGAGCGCTCCTCGGCCGACAGGCGCGAGACCTCGAGGGTGAACGTGGCCGCCTCGCTCGCGGCGACGCGCTCGCGGATCGTCGCGACGTCCCCCGCCCGCAGCAGCTCGGTCAGCGGCGGCGGTGTCGGGGCGGCCTCGGGAGGAGGACTCGGCGGTTCGATCATGCGGGACAGCTGACCGGCCGCGGGGAGAGAACGGAAGCCCCGGCGGGAGAATCCGGCCCGGCGGGCGGTTCCCGACGCGGATGTCTGACCGGTCCGACGACCCGATCGCGCATGTCTCCGAGCCGCCGCCTCCGAGAGGGAGGGTTCGTCCCATGCGTCTCCGATGTTCCGCCGTCATGGTCTCGACGCTCCTCGTCGTGTCGCCCGCCTCGTTCGCCGCCGATCCGGACGACGACTGGTCGGCGGAGTTCGACGTCCCCGGCCTCGGGGGTCGGGTGTTCGCGCTCGGAGAATGGGGCGGGAACCTGATCGCCGGCGGCCACGTCTTCCCGACCGACGGCGCGTTCCTCCAGCACGTCGGCGCGTTCGACGGCGCGTCGTGGCAGCCTCTCGTCCGCGCGCTCGTCGAGTACCAGGGGGACCTCGTGGTCGCCGGGGAGTTCTCGTCGGCGAACGGCCAGCCGGCGAACGGGATCGCGCGCTGGGACGGGGCGCAGTGGCACCCGCTGGGACAGGGGCTCGAGCTGTCGTTCGCGTTCCAACCGGAGGTGTTCGCGCTCGTCGTCTTCCAGGGCGACCTGTACGCGGGGGGCGCGTTCGACCGCGCGGGCGGGCAGCCGGCGACGGGGATCGCGCGATGGGACGGCGCGCAGTGGCACCCGGTGGGCGGAGGTGTCCAGGGGGAGGTCCTGGCGTTCGCCGCGGACGCGAACCGCCTGTACGTCGGCGGCTCGTTCCCGTCGGTCGGCGGCGGCGTCGCGGCGCCGTGCGTCGCCACCTGGAACGGGACCACGTGGGGCGCGCTCGGCGCCGGCTTCGGGAGTTCGGTGCGGGCGCTCGCGCTGTTCCAGGGGAAGCTGTACGCCGGCGGTTCGTTCACGAGCTCCGGCGGGCAGAGCGTGTCGAAGATCGCGGTCTTCTCCGGCGGCCAGTGGCAGCCGCTCGGTTCGGGCGTGCCGGACACGAGCGTCTTCACGTCGGTCTACGCCCTCGAGGTCCACGCCGGGTCCCTCTTCGCCGGCGGCAACTTCTCGTCGGTCAGCGGCGTCCCCGCGCTCAAGGTCGCGCGCTTCGACGGGGCGCAGTGGCACGGCTTCGGCGGGCTCGCGGGGTCGTCGCAGATCACGACCGCCTTCGCGCTGAAGAGCCTCGGAGGGAGGCTCCACGTCGGCGGCGAGTTCAAGCGGGCCGGCCTCGATCCGTTCCAGTCGGTCGGGGTCGCCACCGAGAACGTCGCGTCGTGGGACGGCGTCGACTGGGGCGCGGTCGGAGCGGGGCGGGGGATGGACGCGAGCGTCCTCGCGCTCGGGGAGTGGAACGGCGGCGTCGTCGCGGCCGGGAAGTTCACCGCCGCGGGCTCGACGCTGACGAACAACCTCGCGTGGTTCGACGGGCAGGAGTGGCGGAAGATCGGCCAGCTCTCGGGGACGGTGCGCGACCTGGTCGAGTACCAGGGCGACCTGGTCGTCGTGGGCGA
This sequence comes from bacterium, assembly GCA_030428825.1. GTDB lineage: Bacteria > Planctomycetota > B15-G4 > B15-G4 > JADJEK01 > JAUIEL01. Next base: position 4,320 of record JAUIEL010000173.1, on the reverse strand, counting down.
CTTCACGAGCGTCGACGGAGTGACGGCGAACCGGGTCGCGCGGTACGACGGCCAGCAGTGGTCGACGTTCGGCAACGGATTCGGCGCGAACCAGTCGCCGTGGGTCGTCACCGTGCACCAGGGGCAGCTGCACGTCGGCGGCACGGGCACGCCCCAGCGATGGACCGGGACCACGTGGCTCCCGTACGGTCCCACGCTCTTCGGGCAGATCCTCGCGATGCGCTCGTACCTCGGGACGCTGTACATCGGCGGGAGCTTCGGCGCCTTCTCGGGCCCGGGGCCGAACCTCGTGGCGTGGGACGGGCTGTCCCTGACGAGCCTCGGCGCGGACGGCGCCGTGAACGCGCTCGAGGTGTTCCAGGGCGCCCTCCTGGCCGGCGGCCTCTTCTCGAACGTCGCCGGTGTCGCGTCGCCTCGCCTGGCCCGGTTCGACGGCGTGCAGTGGGCGCCGGTCAGCGCGGCGGTGAACGGCGTCGAGGTGCTCGACCTCGAGGTGGTCGACGACGTGCTGTTCCTGGCCGGGAACCCGGCGTTCTACGAGCTCGGACAGCCGCGCTACCTGGGGAAGTGGGACGGCGGCACGCTCGAGTCGCTCGGCAGCGGCCTCGTCGGCGCGCCGCTCGCGCTGCACGGAGTGCCGGCGTCGGGGGAGCTCTGGATCGGGGGGAGTTTCTTCGAGGCGGGCGGACGACCGTCCGCGAACCTCGGGGCGTGGGACGTTCGGAACGCCTGGGAGAACGTCGGCCTCGGGCTCGCCGGTACCCACGGCGTCCCGACGATGATCGGGACCGGGGTCCTCGCCCCTTCGACGCCGCTCTTCCTGCAGCTCGCCGGCATGAAGGCGAACGAGGTGCTGGCGCTCGTCGTCGGTGCGGCGCGGGTCGACCTGCCGTTCCTCGGCGGGACGCTCGTCCCCTCCCCCGACGTGCTCCTCGCCGGGCTGCCGACCGGGCCGGCCGGGACGCTCACCATCGGGACGTCGATGCCGAACGGTCTCCCGCCGGGGGCGTCGTTCCACCTCCAGGGCTGGATCACGGATCCCGCGGGCCCGGCCGGCTACGCGGCGACGAACGGCCTGACCGCCACGACGCCGTGACCGGGAGGCGAGGCGGGTCCGCGAGCCGCGGCCGAGGGCCGGCGGGATCGGTGTCCCCTCCTCGCCCCTCGACGGGGCCGCCGCTCCCCCGGTCAGGGGTTCGGCGCCGGAGGGGGCACCGAGGTCGCTGTAGGTGAATCACCCACGCTCCTTCGACCCCTTTCCGGCCCACCGGCTCCGCGATCCGGGTTATCGTGCGGGATCGACGCCTCCGCCGGGAGTGAATGGGATCCCGGCGCTTCGTTCAGGCCGGCGTCGAGGATCTCACCACCCCAGACCATGGAGTCACCCACCATGCTTCGAACCCTCCCCGTCTTGGCGACGCTCGCGTTCGTCGCCGCACCCGCGTTCGCGCAGGACGAGCTGACCGACGACGCGACCCACGGCAAGCGCCCGACGCAGAGCGTCGGCCAGGCGCCGTCGACCTCGGCGACGCCGCAGTTCGTCTCCGGGACCTCGGTCGCGCAGACGATCTTCAGCAACATCTCCGGCCACCCGACGGCGGCGATCCCGGGCTTTCCGGGGTTCGAGTTCGACGCGGGGACCGGCTCCTCCGACTTCAACCGTCCGTTCGGCAGCCCGAACGGGAACTGGATCCTGACCGCGCAGTCGAACGACGTGACGTCCGCGGACGAGGTCCTGCTCGTCAACGGGGTCGGCGTCCTGAAGGAAGGCGACGTCTGCCCGTGGGACGCGGCGAACAACCTCGGCCCGTTCGACACGAAGGTCGGGATCAACGACGCCGGTGACTACGTCTTCTGCATGAACCTGGCGCCGACGACGACGAACGACGACTACGTCATGAAGGTCACCGCCGGCCCGACGTACAACGTCATGGCGCAGGAGGGCGGCGCGGTGACGACCATCGCCGGCGCGACGTACGACGACATCCTCGACAGCGTGATGATCCTCGCCGACGGCACGGTCGGCTTCCAGGCGGACGGGATCGACGGCGCGGTCACGACCTCCGACGACGAGATCGCCGAGCTCGGCGCGACGCTCTTCTTCCGCGAGAACACGATCACGCCGGGCGGCCAGATGGCCGGCACGCTGACCGAGCTCGCCGAGAACATCGACCCCGAGGACAACTTCGTCGATCCGGCCGGGACGACGCTCCTCTGGCAGGGCGACCTGACCGGCCCGACGACCACCGACGACGTCGTCGTGGTGAACAACATGGTCGTCCTCCAGGAGGGCGTGGTCATCCCGGGCTCCGGGTTCCCGAACCCGATCGACTCGAGCGGCATCGTGGCCGTCGACGTCGACTTCGGCGGCAACTGGTACGCCCGCGGCAACAACGACATCAGCGAGCTCGACTGGGTCGTCCGCAGCGGCGCGGTCGTGGCGGCGGTCGGCCAGCCGATCACCCCCGGCTCGACCGAGCTCTGGGACGACGCGGACTTCAGCGACTGCTTCTTCGGCCACACCGGCAACTCGATCGGCGACTACATCGTCGCCGGCGTCACGAGCGAGGACTCGGTCCGGAACGGCGTCGTGGTCTACAACGGCACGCAGGTCGTCCTCCGCGAGAACGAGCCGGTCGACCTCGACAACAACGGCCTGTTCGACGACGGCCTCTACTTCAACACGTTCGGCAACGACGACTTCATCCTGAACGACGCCGGGGAGATGTTCTTCACGGCGACGATCCGCGACGCGTCCGGCTCGTCGGTCGGCCAGGGCTTCTTCAAGAAGACGATCACGCCGTGCGCGGGCGGCCCGGTCATCGAGTACGGCGTCGGCTGCGCCGGCACCACCGGCATCGCGCCGGTCCTGTCGGGGCTCGGCTGCGCCACGCCGGGCGGCACGATCACGATGGCGATCACCGACGGCGCGCCGACCTCGCAGGCCGCGCTCTTCGTCGGCGTCACGCCGCTCACGCAGGACCTCGGCTCCGGCTGCACCCTGTACGTCAACCCGCTGGTCCCGATCTTCGTGCCGCTCGACGCGGTCGGCTCGGTGACGATCCCGGCGGTCATCCCGGCGAGCGCGCCGCTCGTCACGGCGTACCTGCAGGCGTTCAACGGGGACGCGGGCGCGGCGCTCGGCTTCACCACCTCGAACGGGCTGCAGATCTCGATCCAGTGATCGACGCGCGACCCGCCTCGTGAGAACCGGGCGCCCCGCTTCGGCCGGGCGCCCGGTTCGCGTCTCGGGGGATCCTCGCTCTCCCTCGCCGCCCCGCACGCTCTCGCTCGTCGAGGGGGAGCGCCGGCCGGTGCGCGTCCGGGGTCGGCCGCCCCCCGCGGCGAGGAGCGAGTCGAGCTTCTCGTCTACTCGCCGATGATCTCGACCACCGGGCGCGTCAGCCCGGTCGCCGGGTGGTGCGCCTGCATCCAGAGCGCGACGCCGAGCAGCGGCGCCGCGTCCGGGACCAGCGTCGTGAGCGTCCCCGGGCCGCCCCCGAGGGGGAGGGTCAGCAGCGGCGGGCCCGGATCGAGGAACCACCACCCGCCCGGGACGACCTCGAGCGGGGGCGCGCCGGCGAGCGAGACGAACAGGAGCCCTCCGCCCGGCGGGGTGAGCCAGACCAGGGTCCACGTGCCGCCGAGCGTCGGGGGGCCGGTGGAGAGGAGGTCCTGTGCGAGCGGCACGATCGTCGGGGCGACGATCGGAGGACCGTCGGGCTGCGATCCCCACGGGACGGGCGGCAGCGGAGGCGTGTTCGTGGCGTCGAACACCTCGATCCCCTCGCCGCCGAGCACCGTGCTCCCGGCCACGAGCACGCGGAGCGCCTCGATTCCGGGGCCTCCCTCGCCGTCCAGCCCGGGGCAGGGACACGGCTGGGCGGGAAGGGGCGTCCCCACGCTCCCGGTCCAGAGCTCGGAGCCCATGCCACCGCCGCGCACGGTCGAGTCGAGGACCACGACCGTCGACGCGGGTGCGTGGATCGCCGCTCGTCCCGACGGGGTCGGCCCCGGATAGAAGTCGTTGTCGGACGGACCCGCGATCACGACGGAGCCGGTGACGACGACGCGCGGCAGAGTCCCCGACACGTCGATCGCGCGCGCGCTCGCCGCCGAGCCCGTCAGGTAGAACGGGACCGCGCCGAACACCTCGCACCGGCTCACCAGGAGCTCGTCGAACCCGCCGCCGAAGATCCCCTGGCCGCCGATCGCGAAGTGGCTCGCGTCCCAATCCCCGCCGATCTCCAGGTTGACGAGGACGGCGCGCCCGGTCCCCGCGGAGCCCTGGAGCGTCAGCGCCGGGTCCTGGACGTACGG
>JAUIEL010000899.1 GCA_030428825.1 bacterium | reverse complement strand
ACGGTCCGGGGCGACCTCGGCGCGGTGATCCGGAAGGCGGTCGCGGACGAGCCCTCGCGCCGCTACCGCTCGGCCGATCGGTTCGCCGACGACGTCCGTCGCGTCCTCGCGCACGAGCCGGTCTCCGCCCGGCCGGCGACGTGGGCCTACCGTTCGGCCCGCTTCGCGCGGAGACACCGGGGCGCGCTGGCGACCGGCGCCGCGCTCGCCGTCGCGGTCGCCGCCGGTTGGATCGGCGCCGTCCTCGACCTCCGCCTCGCCCGCGCCGAGGCCTCCACCGGTTGGGGCGCGCACGCCGAGGCGAAGGCGGCGGCCCGCGTCTTCGAGGCGTGGATCGCCCGCGCGGCCTCCGGCGACCCCGCCCTCGCCGAGGACGCCGCGGCCCACCTCGAGCGCGCGCTCGCGGACGACCTCGCGCCCCACCCCGAGGCGGAGACGCTGGTCCGCCTCGCGCTCGCCGACCTCTACCTCACCCGAGGCGGGTCCGGGGACGTCGAGCGCGCGCGCCTCCACGCCGAGCGCGCCGCCGAGCTCGCCCGGACGACCCGCGGCGTCGGGCGGGCCGAGCGGGAGCGGGCGGCGACGCTGGTCGAGCGGGTCGGCGGCCGGCGGTAGGGGCCGGCTCTCATCGACTCGCCCCCCGCTCCTCGCGCCACCGGCGACAGAGGTCGGTCGCCGCGTCGGGCCAGGTCGGGAAGCGGAACTCGAACCCGCGCTCTCGAAGGAGGCCCGGGAGGACGACCTTCATGCCCCGCCCCATCGTCCGATCACCCACCGCCACCTCGCCCGTCCATCGTACGAGCGAGGCGAATCGGGACCAGACTCGTCCGGGCTGCCCGCCACGATCGCGCGGAACCGGAACCGGGAGAGCCTTCGGCGAGGCCTCGGTCGCGGATCACGAGCCGCACCGCCCTGGCGGAGCCCTCGTCGTGTTCCGAGGCAGCAGGCTAGAACTGGATCGCGACCACGGGGGTTCCCGCGAGGTCGGAGCAAACGTCGTTTCCGTACGCGCGGAATTCGGCGGTGATGCCGACCAGCCCTGGGGGGACGACCGACGAGAAGCTCCAGTCGTTTGTCGGCGCGAACGAGCCGATCACGATCGGGGTCGCGATCGTCGACGGCTCGCCGTTCACCGAGACCAGGAACAGTCCGACCGGACAGCCCGAGCAGCCGTTGGCGGTGGTCAGGATCAACGTGCTGCCGGGGGGCGCCGTGGTCTGGCTCGGCGTGAGCGTGAAGCGGTTCGCGACCGAGAGGGGCGGAGCGAACGTCACGCTCCCGGAGATCGCCTCTCCCGTCCCTCCCGGATTCGACGGACCGGACGGACCGGTCGGCGAGTTCCACCAGTCGTTCGTCGCCACGACCGTGCCGGTTCCTGTGTTCCGGACGGCGAACTGCCCGATTCCCTCGAAGTTCGACTTCGAGATCGACACGTTCGGACCGTTCGTGACCACCCGGACGGCGTCGATCTGCGAGTCGACGAAGTCGCACCCTTCCACCAGGACGAGAGAGTCGGTGGCGACGTGAAGGGCGGCGTCGAAGACGGAGGCCGCGCTCGCCAGGGAGCGGAAGTCCGCGTTCCGCACGATCGCCTTCGGGGCCGCGGACATGATCGCGAGGCTCGCCCCGAACGCCCCCGAACCCGGACCGAGGAATCGGACTCGTTCGTCGTTCTTCCCGGCCACCTCGAGTGCACCCGAGACGATCAGGTCCCAGCTCGCGTTCGGGAACGCGACGTGAGCGCCGGCGTCGATCGTCAACCCTCCCGTCTGCGCGACGGTCACATCCGCACCGAGGAGGTAGTCGGCTCGTGGCCAGCGCGCGTCCGGGATCTCGATCGAGTTCGACCCGCCGTTCAGCGTGATCAGGCCCTTGATATCGCTGAAGTTCGTCGGTGCGGACGGGTGGACCAGGGCGTCGTGGGTCGCGCTCCCCTCGAACGAGAGCTGGCTCACGATCGGAGTCACCTCGACCGGG
>JAUIEL010000172.1 GCA_030428825.1 bacterium | reverse complement strand
AACCCGGTCGGCCCGCGCGGCGTCTACGACGAGGCGAAGCGGTTCGCCGAGGCGATGACGATGGCGTACCACCGGTTCCACTCGGTCGAGACGCGCATCGTCCGGATCTTCAACACGTACGGCCCGCGCATGCGCCTGAACGACGGGCGCGCCCTCCCGACGTTCATGCAGCAGGCGCTGAACGGCGAGCCGATCACCGTCTTCGGGGACGGTTCCCAGACCCGCTCGTTCTGCTTCGTCTCCGACCTGATCGACGGGATCGTCCGTCTGTCGCGCTCCGACTACGCCCTCCCGGTGAACATCGGCAACCCGCACGAGATCACCATCCTCGAGTTCGCCAAGCGCGTGGTCGAGATGACCGGGACCGGCAGCGAGATCGCGTTCAAGGACCTCCCGGTCGACGACCCGAAGGTGCGCCAGCCCGACATCACGAAGGCGCGCGAGATCCTCGGCTGGGAGCCGAAGGTCGCGCTCGAGGAGGGCCTGAAGACGACCCTCGACTTCTTCCAGAAGAAGGTCGACGAGGAGAAGGCGCGGGCCTGACCGATGTGCGGCATCTTCGGCAGCGCGGCGAGGCGGGACGTCGCCGACCTCATCGTGCGCGGGCTCCGTCACCTGGAGTACCGCGGGTACGACTCCGCGGGGGTCGCCGTCGTCGACGGCGGCGACCTGAAGGTCGTGCGTCGCGAGGGGCGGATCGACCGGCTGGCGGAGGCGGTGGTGTCGACCGGGCTGCACGGGTCGACGGGGATCGGCCATACGCGCTGGGCGACCCACGGCGAGTCGACCGAGCGGAACGCCCACCCGCACCGCGACGGCAGCGGCAACCTCGCGGTGATCCACAACGGGATCATCGAGAACCACGAGGTCCTGCGCGAGCGGCTCGTCGGCCGGGGGCACGCCTTCTCGTCGGAGACCGACTCGGAGGTCCTCCCGCACCTGATCGAGGAGCACCTGAAGGATCAGGACCTGCTCGGCGCGGTCTGCTCGACCGTCCCCGAGCTGATCGGGACGTTCGCGTTCGTGGTGATCGACCGGACCCGCCCCGGGGTGCTCGTCGGCGCGCGCCGGGACTCTCCGCTGGTGGTCGGGATCGGCGACGGCGAGAACTACCTCGCGTCGGACGTGGCGGCGCTCCTCGAGGTGACCCGCGACGTCGTCTACCTCGAGAACGGCGAGGTCGTCGAGCTGACGCCGGACTCGGTCCGGGTGATCGGGCCCGACGGGCGCGAACGGCCGGCCGTCGCCGAGCGCGTCGAGTGGGACGCCGAGGCGACCGCGAAGGGCGGCTACCGCCACTTCATGGCGAAGGAGATCGACGAGCAGCCGGCGGCGGTCGCGAAGACGCTGAAGCGGCACGTCGACGCCGCCGACGAGCGGTTCCTGGTCCCGGGCCTCGCGCCGATCGCCGACTTCCTGCGGAGCGTCCAGCGGGTGACGATCGTCGCCTGCGGCACGTCGTGGCACGCCGGGCTGGTCGGGAAGTTCCTGATCGAGGAGCGCGCGGGAGTGCCGGTCGAGGTCGACTACGCCTCGGAGTTCCGTTACCGCGACCCGATCCTCGCCGACCGCCACCTCGTGGTCGCGATCTCCCAGTCGGGCGAGACGCTCGACACGCTCGCCGCGGTCCGGGACGCGCGCGCGCGCGGCGCGAAGCTCCTCTCGATCGTCAACGTCCAGGGCTCGTCGCTGACCCGCGAGTCGGACGCGGTCCTCCTGACCGACGCCGGCCCCGAGATCGGGGTCGCGTCGACCAAGGCGTTCACCACCCAGCTCCTGGTCCTCCAGCTCCTGAGCCTCGGGCTCGCCCGCCTGCGCGACCGGAGGAGCGTCGAGGAGACTCGCGCCGCGGTCGACGGGCTGCGCCGGGTCCGCGCGAAGATGGAGGAGTGCCTCGAGGCGCGGGACGAGGTCGCCCGGGCGGCGGAGCGGTACGCGCGCGCGTCCGACTTCCTGTTCCTCGGCCGCGGCGTCAACTACCCGATCGCGCTCGAGGGGGCGTTGAAGCTGAAGGAGATCTCGTACGTCCACGCCGAGGGGTATCCCGCCGGCGAGATGAAGCACGGCCCGATCGCGCTGATCGACCGGTCCCTCCCGGTGGTGGTGATCGCGACGCCGGGCCGGGTGTACGAGAAGGCGATCTCGAACATGCAGGAGGTGAAGGCGCGCGGCGGCCGGATCCTCGCGGTGGCCGCCGCGGACGACGCGGCGGTCGCGAAGCTCGCGGAGACGGTCCTCCCGGTGCCGGTGGTCGACGACTCGCTCTCGCCGTTGATCAACGTCCTCCCGCTGCAGCTCCTGTCGTACTGGATCGCGGACCTCCGCGGCTGCGACATCGACAAGCCCAGGAACCTCGCGAAGAGCGTCACGGTGGAGTGATGAGCGACGCCCACGAATGGCTGAAGCGGCTCGAGGCGAAGGCGGCGGCGAAGGACCTCGACGTCTGCGTCGTCGGCCTCGGGTACGTGGGGCTGCCGCTGGCGGTCCAGTTCGCCCGGAGCGGCGCGCGCGTCACCGGGATCGACCTCGACCCGACGAAGGTCGAGCGGATCAACGCCGGGACGTCGTACATCGACGACGTCCCGTCCGACGACCTGGCCGAGCAGGTGAACGCCGGCCGGCTCCGCGCGACGACCGACTTCGACGCGGCGGGGGCCGCGGACTCGATCTCGGTCGCGGTGCCGACCCCGCTGTCGAAGTACCGCGAGCCGGACCTCGCGTCGGTCCTCTCGGTCGGAGACGAGCTGAAGCGTCGGCTCCGCGCCGGACAGCTCGTGGTGCTCGAGAGCACGACGTACCCGGGCACGACCGAGGAGCTCCTCCTCCCGATGCTCCAGGAGAGCGGCCTCACGGTCGGCGAGGAGTTCTTCCTCGCGTTCTCGCCCGAGCGGGTCGACCCCGGGCGGCGCGACTTCATGATCCACAACACGCCCCGCGTCGTCGGCGGCGTCACCGAGGCGTGCACGAAGGCGGCGCTCGCCGTCTACCGCGTCGCGATCGAGACGATGGTCCCGGTGTCGAGCGCGCGCGCCGCCGAGATGGCGAAGATCCTCGAGAACACGTTCCGGTCGGTGAACATCGCGCTGGTGAACGAGGTCGCGCTGATGTGCGACCGCCTCGACGTCCCGGTGTTCGAGGTGATCCGCGCCGCCGCGACGAAGCCGTTCGGGTTCATGCCGTTCTATCCGGGCCCCGGGCTCGGCGGTCACTGCCTCCCGGTCGACCCGCTCTACCTGTCGTGGAAGATGCGGACGCTCGACTACAAGGCGCGCTTCATCGAGCTCGCCGAGGAGGTGAACCGGTCGATGCCGCACCACGTGGTGGAGCGGGTGTCGAAGGCCCTGAACCGTCACCGGAAGGCGGTGAACGGCGCGCGCGTGCTGCTGATCGGGGTGGCGTACAAGCCGGACATCGACGACGTGCGCGAGTCGCCGGCCGCCGACGTGATCGCGGGGCTGCGGGCGCTCGGCGCCGACGTCCGCTATCACGACCCGTTCGTCCCGGAGTACCGGTTCCAGGAGGACGTGCTCCGTTCGTCGTCGCTCGACGAGGGGCTCGACGGGTGCGACTGCGCGGTCATCGTGACCAACCACTCCGGCATCGACTACCGGCGGCTCGTCGAGAGCGCGCCGGTCGTCGTCGACGCCCGGAACGCCACCGAGGGGCTCCGCCACCTCGGGGACGTCGTGTCGATCTGAGGCGCGGGAGGAGGAGCGAGAGATGGCGAGGATCCTGGTCACGGGCGCCGCGGGCTTCATCGGCTCGACGCTCTCCGAGACGCTGGTCGCGCGCGGCGACGAGGTCGTCGGCTTCGACAACTTCCAGCCGTTCTACGACCCGCGGATCAAGCGGCGGAACCTCGAGGGGCTCCTCGCCGGCGAGCGGTTCACCTTCGTCGAGGGGGACCTCCGCCGGCCCGACGACCTCGCCCGGGCGTTCTCGGGCGGCGCGGTCGACGCCGTGGTCCATCTCGCGGCGATGGCCGGCGTGCGGCCGTCGATCGAGGACCCGGTCCTCTACTCCGACATCAACCTGACCGGCACGATGCACCTGCTCGAGGCGATGCGGGCGGCGGGGACGACGCGGCTGATGTTCGGGTCGTCGTCGTCGGTCTACGGCGGCAGCAAGGACGTCCCGTTCCGGGAGGACGCGATCGCCGACCGGCCGGTCTCGCCGTACGCGGCGACCAAGCGCTCCGGCGAGGTCCTCTGTCACACGTACCACCACCTCCACGGCTTCGACGTGGCGTGCCTCCGGTTCTTCACGGTCTACGGGCCGCGCCAGCGCCCGGAGATGGCGATCCACAAGTTCACCCGCCGGATCGTGCGGGGAGAGGCGATCCCGTTCTTCGGCGACGGCTCGTCCCGGCGCGACTACACGTTCGTCTCCGACATCGTCGACGGCGTCGTCCGCGCGGTCGACCGCGCGGAGGGGTTCCGGATCTACAACCTGGGCGGCTCCCGCACGACGTCCCTGGCCGAGCTGGTCGAGAAGATCGCGGCGCGGGTCGGCAAGGAGGCGGTCCTCGACCGCCAGCCCGACCAGCCGGGCGACGTCCCGATCACCTACGCCGACGTGTCGCGCGCGGAGGAGGAGCTCGGCTACGCGCCGAAGGTGCCGATCGACGAGGGGCTCGACCGCTTCGTCGAGTGGTACGTCGCGACCCGAGAGGTCCTGGAGGCGTCGTGAACGAGTCGGCCTCGGATCTCGTCCTGATCGTCGGCGCCCGCCCGAACTTCATGAAGGCGGGCCCGGTGCTCGAGGCGGTCCGCTCGCGCGGCTCGCTCGCGCCGGTCCTCGTGCACACCGGACAGCACTACGACGAGCGGATGTCCGACCTCTTCTTCCGCGACCTCGGCCTGCCGCGGCCCGACGTCAACCTCGAGGTCGGCTCGGCGTCGCACGCGCGGCAGACCGCCGACGTGATGGTCCGGTTCGAGGAGTACCTGGAGGGGCGGTCGGCCGCGCCGTCCGGCGTCCTCGTCGTCGGCGACGTCAACTCGACGGTGGCGTGCGCGCTGGTGGCGGCGAAGCGCGGCGTCCCGCTGGTGCACGTCGAGGCCGGGCTCCGTTCGTTCGACCGCGGGATGCCCGAGGAGCTGAACCGCATCGTCACCGACCAGCTCGCCGACGTCTGCTACGTCACCGAGCCGTCGGGGGTCGAGAACCTGCGGCGCGAGGGGAAGGACGTCCGGACCTGCCCGCTGGTCGGGAACACGATGATCGACACGCTCGTCCGGCATCGCGAGCGGGCCGAGGCGGGGGCCGCGGCGCGGCGGGAGGAGATCGGCGTGGAGCGGGGCGGCTACGCGGTCGTCACCCTGCACCGGCCGAGCAACGTCGACGACGAGGCGACGCTCGGCGGCGTCCTCGACGCGCTGGAGGTCGTCGGCGCCGAGCTGCCGCTCGTCTGGCCGCTCCACCCGCGGACCGAGGCGCGCGCGCGCGCGTTCGGTCTCGAGGAGCGGTTGCGCGCGCTCCCGAACCTGAGGCTCGTCCCGCCGCAGGGGTACCTCGACTTCCTCGGCCTGACCGCGGGGGCGCGGCTCCTCCTGACCGACTCGGGCGGCATCCAGGAGGAGGCGGTCGTCCTGAAGGTGCCGTGCGTGACGCTCCGCGAGAACACCGAGCGGCCGGTGACGATCGAGGTGGGGGGGAACCTCCTCGCCGGCGCCGACCCGGCGCGGATCGTCGCGGCGGCGAAGGAGATGCTCGCCCGCGACCCCGCCGCGATCGGGACCCCCGACGGGTGGGACGGCCGCGCGGCGGAGCGGATCGCGGCCGACCTCGAGACGCGGCTGCTCGACGGGGTGACCCTCGGCGGAGGGACGGCGTGAGCGGGCGGGCGCTGGTCACCGGCGGGGCCGGGTTCATCGGGTCGCACCTCTGCGAGGCGCTCGTCGCGGCGGGGTATTCGGTCCGGGTCCTCGACGACCTCTCGGGCGGGGACCTCCTGAACCTCGCCGCCGTCGAGGGGGAGGTGGAGGTGATCCGCGGCGACTGTCGGAGCGAGGACGACGCGCGGGGGGCGGTCGAGGGGTGCGACGTCGTCTTCCACGAGGCGGCGCTCCCGTCGGTCCAGCGCTCGGTCGAGGATCCGGGGCTCTCGCACTCGATCAACCTCGACGCCACCCTGACGATGCTCCGGGCGGCGGTCGCGGCGGGGGTGGGGCGGTTCGTCTTCGCGGGGTCGTCGTCGGCGTACGGCGAGAGCGAGGAGCTCCCGAAGCGGGAGTCCCTCGCCCCGGAGCCGCTGTCGCCGTACGCCGCCCAGAAGCTCGCCTCGGAGGCGTACTGCCGCGCATTCGCGCGCTGTTTCGACCTCCACACGGTGGTCTTGCGCTACTTCAACGTGTACGGTCCGCGCCAGGATCCCTCGTCCCCGTACTCGGGAGTGATCTCCCTGTTCGTCACGTCCCTCCTCGACGGGAGGGCGCCGACGATCTACGGAGACGGGGAACAGACGAGGGACTTCGTCTACGTCGAGGACGTCGCGCGGGCCAACCTGGCCGCGGCGACCGCCGACGTCCCTCGCGGCTCCGTGATCAACGTCGCCGGCGGGCGGCGCGTGTCCGTGAACGAGCTGTTCCGGACCGTGCGCGCGCAGGTGGGCGGTGCGGCCGCCGGCCTCGAGCCGACGTACGCGCCGCCGCGGACCGGAGACGTGAGACACTCCCTCGCCGACCTCGCGCGCGCGCGGCGGGGCCTCGGCTGGGAGCCGAGGGTCCCGCTCGACGCCGGGATCGCCGAGACCGTCCGCCAGTATCGGAAGGAGAAGAAGTCGTGAAAGGTGTCATCCTGGCCGGAGGGCTCGGATCTCGGCTGCGTCCGCTGACCGAGATCACCAACAAGCACCTCCTGCCGATCTACGACAAGCCGATGATCTACTACCCGATCCAGGCGCTCGTGAACGCCGGGATCGACGACATCCTGATCGTCACCGGCGGGAACAACGCGGGGGACTTCCTGCGCCTGCTCGGGAACGGCGCCGAGTTCGGTCTGAAGCACGTGAACTACACGTACCAGACCGGCGAGGGGGGGATCGCCGACGCGCTGAAGCTCGCCGAGCACTTCGCGGGGGACGACAAGATCGTCGTGATCCTCGGGGACAACATCATCGAGAAGAACATCGCGCACGCGGTGCGGGCGTTCGACGAGCAGGAGAGCGGGGCGAAGATCCTCCTGAAGGAGGTCCACGACCCCGAGCGGTTCGGCGTGGCGAGCCTCGACGGCGACAAGGTGACGAAGATCGTCGAGAAGCCGAAGCAGCCCGAGTCGAACCTCGCGGTGATCGGCATCTACATGTACGACTCGAGGGTGTTCGAGATCGCCCGGACGCTGAAGCCGTCCGAGCGCGGCGAGCTCGAGATCACCGACGTCAACAACGCCTACATCGAGCGCGGCGAGCTGACGTACGACGTGCTCGACGGCTGGTGGACCGACGCCGGGACGTTCGAGTCGCTCTTCCGCGCCTCGGAGCTCGTCCGGAACGGCGGCGCCAACCTCGCCGACTGAGGGCTCGCGGACCGTGAAGAAGACGCTCCTCGTGACCGGCGGCGACGGGATGCTCGGGACCGAGCTCCGCGCGCAGGCGAAGGACACGTACGACGTCGTCTCGACCGACGTCGGGGACATGGACGTCACCGACCTCGCCCGGGTGCGGAAGACGTTCGAGGAGCGGTCCCCCGCGCTCGTCGTCCACGGCGGGGCGATGACCAACGTCGACGGCTGCGAGACCGACCCGGACCTCGCCTACCGCGTCAACGCGCTCGGGACGCGGAACGTCGTCCTCGCGGCGGCCGCCCGCGACATTCCGCTCGTCTACGTCTCGACCGACTACGTCTTCGACGGGGCCGGCGACCGGCCGGTGCTCGAGTTCGACCCGGTCGGGCCGCGGTCGGCGTACGGGCGCTCGAAGCTCGCCGGCGAGGAGTTCGTGCGGCAGCTCGCGCGCGGCCGGTTCTGGATCGTCCGGACCCAGTGGGTCTACGGCTTTGGCGGGAAGAACTTCGTCGACACGATCCTCGGCGCGGCCGAGAACGGGCTCCCGCTCAAGGTCGTCGACGACCAGTTCGGCGCGCCGACGTGGGCGCGCGACCTCGCCTCCGCGATCCTCCGGCTGATCGGCTCCGACGCCGGTTACGGCACCTATCATTGCTCGTCCAGGGGCTCGTGCTCGTGGTTCGAGTTCACGCGGGAGATCCTGCGTGTCGCCGGCGTGACGCCGGCGTCGCTCGACCCGATGCCGAGCACCGAGCTCGACCGTCCCGCTCCGCGGCCCGCGTTCTCGGTGCTGCGCAACTGGATGTTCGAGCAGACGATCGGCGACCCGATGCCCACGTGGCAGGACGCGGTCGCCGCCTACCTCGCCGCCCGCGGCGCGAAACAAGGAACCTGACCACGATGAAGACGCTCCTCGTGACCGGCGGCGCCGGGTTCATCGGCTCGAACTTCGTCCGGCACGTCCTCGAGACGACCGAAGACCTCGCGGTGGTGAACCTCGACCTCCTGACGTACGCCGGGAACCTCGAGAACCTGACCGACGTCGAGGGGGACGCGCGGTACACCTTCCGGAAGGCGGACGTCGCGGACCCCGTCGCGATCGCCGCGATCTTCGAGGAGACGAAGTTCGACTACGTCGTCAACTTCGCGGCGGAGTCGCACGTCGACCGCTCGATCCTCGACCCCGGGATCTTCGTGCGGACGAACGTCATGGGGACGCAGGTCCTCCTCGATCGCGCCAAGGCCGCGGGGGTCGAGCGGTTCCTCCAGGTCTCGACCGACGAGGTGTACGGGTCGCTCGGCCCGGAGGGGGCGTTCACCGAGTCGAGCCCGATCCAGCCGA
This sequence comes from bacterium, assembly GCA_030428825.1. Lineage (GTDB taxonomy): Bacteria > Planctomycetota > B15-G4 > B15-G4 > JADJEK01 > JAUIEL01. The sequence goes on along the minus strand of JAUIEL010000172.1, from coordinate 2,109 downwards.
ACTCGCCGTACTCGGCCAGCAAGGCGGGCGCCGACCACCTCGTCCACGCGTTCGGCCACACGTTCGGCTTCCCGGTCGTCGTCACCCGCTGCTCGAACAACTACGGGCCGTACCAGTTCCCGGAGAAGCTGATCCCCTTGATGATCTCGAACGCGCTCGAGGGGAAGTCCCTCCCGGTCTACGGCGACGGGAAGCAGATCCGCGACTGGCTGCACGTCCGCGACCACTGCTCGGCGATCCTGACCGCGCTCCGGAAGGGGAAGGACGGCGAGGTGTACAACATCGGCGGGAACGCCGAGATGGAGAACATCCGGGTCGTCGAGCTGATCCTCGAGGCGCTCGACAAGCCGAAGTCGCTGATCGAGTACGTCACCGACCGTCCGGGGCACGACCGCCGCTACGCGATCGACCCGACCAAGACCCGCGAGGAGCTCGGCTGGTCGCCGTCGTACACGTTCGAGGGCGGGATCGAGGAGACGATCCGCTGGTACCTCGAGCACCGCGACTGGTGGGAGCGGGTGAAGGCCGGCGAGTACCGGAACTACTACGAACGCATGTACGCCGACCGCGGGGCGTGACGATCGACGTCCACTTCGTGGATGCGGCGGGCCGAATCCGCACCCGAACGGACGCGCCTCGATCCGCCGCCGGTTATCATCCGATCGATTCCTTCAAGGACTCCCTGCCGGGTTCCGACAAGAAGACATGACTTCTCTCGACCGGAACCCCGGGTGCCGGAGAGCGATGCGCTTTCGACTCCTGTTCCTCCTCCTGCTCGGCGCCTTCCCCGCGTGTCGCACGTTCGACGACGCGCGGGTCCTCCAGGCGTTGAACCAGCGGGGCTTCGGTCGCAAGTACGTCGGGGACGCCAACGAGGTCCTGACGGTCGGGATCGGCGACTCGTTCCTGATCGGCGACGTGAACAACCCGGACATCACCGGGAACTTCACGGTCCGCCTCGACGGCGTCGTGACGGTCCCGCTGATCGGCGAGGTGTTCGTCGCCGGCTTCACGACCGACGAGATCGCGTCCGCGCTCGAGATCCGGTACCGCGAGTACTTCACGAACCCGCAGATCCAGGTCCAGCTCGTCGCGGTCACCTCGAAGCGGTTCTTCCTCCGCGGGGAGGTCCTCGCCCAGGGGGAGCGGATCCTGACCAAGGACACGACGGTCTGGGACGCGGTGATGGGGACGGGGGTCCCGATCACGGCCGACATCAGCGACATCTACGTGATCCGCTCCGACCCCCGCTATCCGCTGATGATCCCTGTCGACCTCGGGAAGATGCTGAGGTACGGCGACTCGACCGACAACATCCTCATCCGCGAGGACGACATCGTCGTGGTGCGGCCGAACTTCGCCGGTTGGATCCGGCGCGGCGTCGCGATCCTGCTCGCCCCGATCACTCCGCTGACCCAGCTCGCGGTGTCGGTGCGGAACCTCGACACGATCTACCAGTCGTTCCAGGAGGACGACAACTTCTTCGTCGGCGCGCGGGGCTTCGGCGGCCGCGGCGGCGGGTTCGGCGGGTTCGGCGGAGGGACGGGGAACAACGTCGAGACGTTCGGTCAGAACAACCCGGTGGTGACGCCGCCGGGAGGCTCCTAGGACGGCGGGGACGAACCATGGCCGACGAGATCCCCGGACTCGAGTCGAACGAGGCGGACAGCGGCAAGCAGCTCAAGCGGATCCTCCGCGCGGCGAAGGAGCACCGGTTCCGCCTGATCGTCTTCTCGGCGATCGCCATCCTGACCACCCTCTTTTCACCACACGTCGCCAGTTGGTCATGGATTATCATCGGTATTACCATCGGCGGCGGCATAGGATATTACATCGCCAAAACCATCGAAATGACCGCCCTGCCACAACTCATGGCAGCCTTCCACTCCCTCGTCGGCCTCGCCGCCGTCTGCGTCGCAGGCGCAGCCTTCTACAGCCCCGAAACCTATAATATCGGCACCCCCGGCGACATAAAAACCGCCAGCCTCATAGAAATGTCACTAGGCCTGGCCATCGGCGCGGTAACTTTCACCGGCTCCATCATCGCATGGGGGAAATTACACGGAAAAATTTCCGGCAAGCCCGTTACCTTCAGCGGACAACACAAAC
>JAUIEL010000171.1 GCA_030428825.1 bacterium | reverse complement strand
TCGCCGTAGCCGGCGACGACCGCGACCTTGCCGGCGAACATCACGTCGGTGGCGCGGCGGATGCCGTCCGACAGGCTCTCGCGGCAGCCGTAGAGGTTGTCGAACTTCGACTTGGTGACGCTGTCGTTGACGTTGATCGCCGGGAACGGCAGCTCGCCGTCCTTCTGCATGCGATAGAGGCGGTGGACGCCGGTGGTGGTCTCCTCGGTCACGCCCTTGATGTTCTTGGCGAACTGCGTGTACCAGCCGGGCTTCTCGGCAAGCTGCTTCTTGATGGTGGCGAAGAGGACTTCCTCCTCCTCGTTGGTCGGGTGGGCGATGACCGAGGGATTGGTCTCCGCCTGCATGCCGAGGTGGATGAGCAGCGTCGCGTCGCCGCCGTCGTCGAGGATCATGTTCGGCCCCTTGCCGTCGCCGAAGTCGAACGCCTGCTCGGTGCACCACCAGTACTCCTCGAGCGTCTCCCCCTTCCAGGCGAAGACCGGGACTCCCTTCGGCGCGTCCGCGGTGCCGTCCTTGCCGACGACGACCGCCGCCGCGGCGTGGTCCTGGGTCGAGAAGATGTTGCAGGAGACCCAGCGGAGCTCCGCGCCGAGCTCGACGAGCCTCTCGATCAGCACGGCCGTCTGGATCGTCATGTGGAGGGAGCCCATGATCCGGGCCCCCTTCAGCGGGAACTGTCCCTTGTACTCCTCGCGCACGGCCATCAGGCCGGGCATCTCGACCTCCGCGAGCTCGATCTCCTTCCGGCCCCACTCCGCGAGGGAGAGGTCCTTCACCTTGAAGTCGAGCTTCGTCTTGGTGGCGGTGTCGCTCATGTTCGGTTCTCCGATTCGTTCGCTTTCGGTTCTCGGTCGGTTTCGATTCGATGGGTGATCGGGTTCACGCGCGCGGCTTCCGTCCGCGCACGAGGTAGAGGGCGAGGGAGACCGGGTCTCCGCTCGCCGACGGGGGCTGGTACCGGTCGTCGACCGACTCGAGCGCGATCGACTCGAAGCCGGCCCGCCGGAACGCGGCGAGGACGTCCTGCGGCTCGAGGCCGAGGTGACGGTCGCCGAGCTCGCGGTGCATCCACGCCTCCTTGTGCGGCGCCAGCTCCAGGACCGCGGCCGCCCCGCCCGGACGGAGCACGCGGAGCATCTCGTGGACCGCGCCGAACGGCTCCTCGAGGTGGTGGAGGACCATGCCGGCGACGACGCCGTCGACCTCGCCGTCCTCGATCGGGAGCGCGTCGAGGGCGCCGGGCCGGACTTCGACCTCGGTCGGTCCGCGGCCGGCGAGCCGCTTCGTCGCCTCTTCCAGCATCCCCTCCGAGCGGTCGACGCAGATCAGCTTCGAGCACGCCCCGAGGAGCGACTCGGCCATGTAGCCGGTGCCGCAGCCGAGGTCGGCGACGACGGTGTCGGCGGGGAGGAGGGTGACGCCGGCGCGGAGCCGCGCCCGGCCGGTCGAGAACGCGCCGGCGATCTTGTCCCACTCCCCGGCGACGCGGTCGAAGAAGTCGCCGTCCCGGGCGCGGCGCTCGGCGAGCAGCCCGTCGAGGCGGGCCCGGTCGGCGGCGTGTTCGGGGAGCGCGTCGAGCTCGGGCTGCAGGGCGGTCCAGAGCCGGCCGAGCGGCGCCTGGCCGTTCCCCGGCGTGGCGAGCCGGAGGTGGGTGCTCGGACCGACGTGCCGCTCGCGCAGCAGGTCGGCCTCGCGTAGGATTCTAAGATGGTTGCTGACACGGCTTTGGGCCATGTCGAGGGCGCGCGACAGCTCGCCGACGGAGAGTTCCTCCAGGGCGAGCAACGCCAGCATCCGGAGACGGGTCGGGTCCGCCAGGAGCTTCAGCATGCTCGGGAGTGTCGCTTCCGCGTGCGCCATGGTCCTTACAACATAGCATCATGATCGAATGATGAAAGGAGTTCCTCGGACGTCGCGGGAGACGTGGCCGCGGAACGGCCCGGCCCCGCGTCGACGCCGGCTCGAGGGAGGGACCTCCGGGTCGGGCCGGCCGCCTCCGAGGTTCGCGCGCGCGCGTGAGGCGTTCTTCAACCCATCGCTAACACCTTGTGGACCCTCGGGCTGCGGGTCCGTAGGCTCCCTCCCGATCCGAAAGGCTCCCTCGTGCGTGCGTGGAATCGGATGCCGGGGCGTCACCACACCGACTCAGGGGTTCTCTGCATGAAGAACGCAGTCATCGCGATCTCCGCGGCGCTGGCCGTCGCCGGGTGCCGCACGTCCGACGTCGACACCTCCCTCGACAACGGGTACAGCTCCACGATCAAGGAGGCCCGCGAGGAGTATTCGCTCGGGCAGAAGGCGAAGATCTTCTGGACCGACTTCGTCCTCGACGTCACCGACATGATCTCGCTGGGGGTCTCGGCGGGGAACGGCATCCAGGCGAACGTCCACGCGACGAAGCTCTGGGAGGCGGGGGTCGGGTACTTCGGCGGCTACAAGGCCGGGATCCTCCCGCGCGCGATCGGCGCCTGGCAGAAGAAGAACGTCGAGGGCGGCGTCTTCTTCTTCCCCGGTCCGGTCTGGTACTGGCGCCAGGGCGAGCGCGGCAGCATGAAGGGGACCTCGACCCTCGAGAAGTACCACGAGCAGTCGTGGGAGGGGTTCACCTACCAGCAGCGCGGCGAGAAGTCGAAGGAGTGGCTCAGCGTCGGCGCCTCCGGCCACCTGATCGTCCTCGGCGCGTTCGCCGACGTTCACGTCTGGGAGGTGCTCGACACCGGCGTCAAGATCCTCGCCATCCCGGTGTGGGTCGCCGACATGCTGCGGGTCCCGGGGGCCGAGCAGCTCTGGAAGTGGATGGACCTGGTGAACGACGATCAGCCGTCCGCCGGGAAGGAAGACCGCACCTGGTGATCGGCTGATCGTCGGGTTCGACGGTCCGACCGTCCGATCCGCGGGGCGCGTCCCGGAGCGAGTCTCCGGGCGCGCCCCGCTCGCGTGTCAGCTCGGATCGTCGACGGCGTGGATGCCGTGCGGCGGGAGCACGAACGTCCGGACCGTGCCGTCCCGGACCCGGCACGGCTTCCGGAAGTAGCGCGGCGTGTCGTTCCGGAGCAGGAGCCGCCCGGGGAGCCTCGTGGTCCGCACGCCGTCGAGCCGCCCGTCGGGGTGGGGGTGGTCGGCCGTCCCCGGCAGCAGCCGGCTCCTCGCGGCGCTCGCGGCCACCGTCGCCGCCGCCAGCGCCGGCAGGTCCTTCGGCGGGACGAGGACCACGCCGCCGCGCCCGACCCGGCGGAGCGCGAGCCGCTCCAGCGCGTCGCCGAGCACCCGCGGCTCGAGGAACCTCGCCCGGGCCCGCACGGCGACGGTCCCCTCGTCCGGCTCCCGGACCAGCTCCGCCCGACGGACGATCAGGCCGAGCGACCGCGCGTCGCCGCCCGCCGCGTCGTCGGACGGGCGGAACGTCGGTCCGCGGAGGCGCACCGTCAGCGCCCCGCCCCGGCCGGTCACGGGGACCGCCACCCGCTCGGCGCCGCCGGAGAGCCGCACGTCCCGCTCGGCCCCGTCGACGGAGAGGCGCCACGACGGCGGATCGGCCGACGGCGGGGCGTACAGCTCGACGATCAGCGTCGCCGCCCCCTCGCCGCACGGGAGCCGGAACCCGGCGTCGTCGGCGGTCCAGCGGCACGGCTCCTCGGTCTCCTCGAACCACCGGAGCGGACGCTCGTCGGCGCCGAACCAGTGGCGCGCCTCGTCGACCCCGTTCCACCGTCCGACCCGGAACCAGGTGTCGTCGAGGCCGAACGGCAGGATCAGGCGCGGCCGCGCCGTCGCCTCGAAGCCGATCAGCTCGTCGGCCGGGGTGGCGAGCCGATCCGGGCCGCAGAGGATCGCCGCCAACCCGTCGGCGTCGCTCTGCGTGGCGTCGTCGGGGTCGGTCCGCGTCGGCAGGACGAGGAGCCCTCCGCGCTCGCAGAAGCCGGCGATCGCGTCGAGCGTCGCCGTCCGGACCGGCCCCGGATCGGGGAGCGCGAGGACCGAGTACGGGTCGAGCGCCGCCGGCTCGGTCAGGAGCGGCTCGTCGACCACCGCGTAGTCGATCAGGTCGCGGAGCGGCTCGGAGAGCGCGAGGAGGCGCGGAGGGAGCGACTGGTCGGGGCGCCGGTCCTGCATGGTCGTGCGGAACAGGAGCGCGACGTCGACCTCCGGCGGCTCGCCGCGGAGGTGGCGCGCGTGCTCGGCGAACTCGTCCTCGAACGCGTCGAGCGTGTCGTGGAACTCGAAGAACGCCGCCGCGCCGTCGGACGCGTCCTCGAACAGCCGCTCGCGGACCTGCTCCGCCGACCGCTCGGTCACCCCCTCGGTGACGTACGGGACCTCGAACGCGCGGCAGAGCGTCTGGAGCCGCTTGTGGAACAGGACCGGCAGGGTCCCGTGCGTCGACCAGAGCTCGAGCCCGCGCCGCTTCGCGAGCCGCGCCACGCCCGCGTAGTCCTGGCCGTACGCCGCCAGCTCGCCGCCGTATCCGCACTTCACCGCGTGCGTCGCTCGGGGGAAGCGGCTCGCGGCGGCCGCGACGAGCCGGTCGACGAACCCGAGCAGCGCGCCCCGGTACCACGGCACGAACTCGTCGCGGAACCGGTCCGTCCACGCCGGGTCGGCGGGATTCGGCGGGGGAGCGATCGCGTCGTCCCGCCCGAAGGAGGTCCCGTAGCGCCGGTCGGCGGTCGCCGCGTCGCCGTGCTCGTCCAGGACGAAGCTCCGGAACGCGGCCCGCGCGTGGGGGTCGCCGCACCAGAAGCCGCGGTGGACGTGGCTGCGGATCGGCTCCTCCTCGAGGACCCACTGTCCCATCCCGGTCGGATACCCGACCTCGCCGTAGTCGTTCGGCACCGCGATCGTGACCCGCGCCACGCCGTCGCCGAGCTCGCGCGTGAGGAGGTCGTAGAACCGCTCGAACGCCGCGAGCGTCGACGGGGCGAAGATCGACGGCGTCGGGCCGGCGACGTCGTGCTCGACGCATCGGGCCGCTTCGAGGAGCCCCTTCTCCCAGGCCCACGCCGGCGCCGCGTGCAGCCAGGGGTAGATCGAGTACGACAGGTTCGCGCGCCGCGCCGCCTCGAGGTGCTCGAGGTGGAACGAGACGTCGACCTCGCCCTCGGCCGGCTCGACGACGTTCCACCCGACGTAGTCCTCGACCGACGTCGCGCCCCGGTCCGCCCACCGGGCGAGCGCGTCGTACAACGGTTCGCGCTCGAGCGGCCTCCCGCGCGCGCGGGCCTGGATCGCCTTCGCACCGAGGTTCCCGACGATCAAGGGGATGCCGAAGCCGAACGCCGCCATGCGGTGGGAGCTTCGCGAGTGGGGAGGTCGAAGGCAAGCGTCCCGTCGCGCCCGCCGCCGGGACGGCTCAGGGGCGGCGGAGCTCGTCGAGGAGCGCGCGCGCGTCGGGCCGGTCGAGGAGGGATTCGAACGCCGGCGCCTCGAGCAGGGTCTCGACGTCGTCGAAGCCGAGCCGCAGCGCGGAGCGCAGCGCCTCCAGCGCCCGCCGCCGGGCCTCCCCGGCGAGCGGCTCGTCCGCGAGCTCCGCGATCACCATCCAGATCTCCGCACACACCGCCGGCACGCGCGGGTCCCGCACGTCGCCGGCGAGGAGGTCCCTGAGCGTCACGGCCGCCGCGTCGAGGTCGCCGCGATCGACCTGGAGGCGCGCGCGGAGCGCCGTCACCTGCTCCCGGATCTTCGCGCGCGCCGGCGGCTCGGGCCCCTCGGGAGCCCGCTCGAGGCGGCGGTCGAGCTCGTCGAGGACCACCTCCGCCGCGTCGGCGTCGCCGGACGAGAGTTCGACGGAGGCGAGGTTGGCGAGGGAGACCGAGAAGTCGTCCGCCGGCCCGAGCGCCCGATTGCCGGTCGCCTCGAACCGTCGGTGCGCCTCGACCGAGCGGCGGTACGCCTCCCGGCGCTCCTCGGAATCCCCGCGCGCGCCGTGGGCGAGCCCGAGGGAGTTCCAAGCTCCTCCGGCGATCCGGAGCAGCACGGACTGCTCGGGGAACGCGGCGACGAGCGGCTCGATCCGCTCGACCGCCTCGCGCAGGGCCGCGATCGCCTCCTCGGTCCGCCCGAGCATCCCGAGCGAAGTGCCGTAGTTCTGGAGGAGCGTGACGAGCGACACCCGGGCGGTGATCGTCGCGTCCTCGCCCGTGAGGGGGCGCACGAGATCGATGGCGCGTCGCTGGTCCGCGACCGCCTCCGCGAGGCGTCCCTCGTCGTAACGGAATCGAGCCCGGAGGGCGAGCGCCTTGGCGAGGGTGTCCGCCGCGAGAGGGGCCGTGTCGTCGAGCTCGCGGGCGCGCGAGGCGGACGTGATCGCGCGCTCCGCCCAGTCCGACGCCTCGCGCGCCTCGCCCTGCTCGTACCGGAGCTGCGCCATCGAGGCGGTCGCGAGGGCGTGCTGCAGCCAGGTCGTCGGCGAGCCGTCCCGCCGCGCGTTCGCCCGGTCGAACCAGTCGATCCCCTCCTCGAGACGCGAGCGGGCGGCGTCGAACGCGCCGAGCCGCTCGTCGATGTGGGCGATCTGCGCGTGAGCGGCGCCGAGCTGGTGGAAGAGCTCGCGGAGCGGCGGCTCGCCCGCATCGTCGGCCTTCGCCTCCGCGTGCAGCGCGTGGAGGGTCTCGATCTGTCGCTCCAGCTCCCGTCGGGCGTCGTCGAGACGGCCGAGGTCGAGGTAGAGGTCGCCGAGCGAGCGCCGCATCATCGACAGCTCGAAGCGCGAGCGCCGGTCCTCCGGCTCCTGGGCGAGGAGCGGCAGGTAGAACTCGACCGCGCTCTCGAGGATCCGCTCGCGCGCGTGCGCCATCTGCGGGACGCTCGGCAGGAGCCGGCTCGCCGTCTCGTGGAGGATCAGCTCCACCGCCTGCTGCGCCGAGCGGAGGTTTCGCTCGGCGCGCGACTGCTCCTTCAGCGCCCGGTCGTACGCCTCGGTCAGCCGCTCGTTCGTCCGGATCTGCCAGGCGGCGAACGCGATCGGCGCCACCACGAACAGGAGGAACGCGAGGACCACGGCGGCGGCGGGGCCGGGGTGGCGCCGGACGAGCCGCGAGAGGCGGAGGAACGGTCCGAGCGGACGGGCCCGGATCTCCGCCCCGTCGAGGAGCGCGTCGAGGTCCTCCGCCAGCGCGGTGGCGCCGCGGTACCGCCGGTCGAGGTCGGCGTCGAGCGCGGTCTCGACGACCGTCTCGTCGTCCCTCGTGAGGCGACGGTTCAGCCGGCGCGGCGACGTCGGCGGCGACTCGACGATCCTGGCCGCGAGCAGCTCGGCCGAGTCGGCGTGGTACGGCGCGCGGAAGGTCCACATCTCGTAGAGCGTGGCGCCGAGACCGTAGACGTCGGCCCGCTCGTCGGACGGCTCCCCGCGGACCCGCTCCGGAGAGAGGTACGGGAGCGAGCCGATCACCGACCCGCTCTGCGTCAGGCGGACGTCGTCCTGGGCCTGCGCGAGGCCGAAGTCGGTCAGGAAGACGCGGCCGTCGGTCGCGATCATCACGTTCGACGGCTTCACGTCGCGGTGGACGACTCCCTTCCGGTGCGCGTGTTCGAGGGCGCGGGCGACGGTCCGCGCCGTCTCGAGGGCGAACCGCCGCCAGTCCGGGGCGGGGCGCCAGTCCGGGTCGCGCGTCGCCCCGGCCTGGCGCGCGACGAGCTCGGGGAGGCGGCCCGCGTCGAACGTCTCCGGGTCCTCGTCCCGGAGCGCGTCGAGGAGCGTCTCGAGGGTCGTCCCCTCGATCCGCTCCATCGCGAAGTACGGCACGCCGTCGGCCTCCCCGACCGCGTGGATCGGGACGATCGCCGGATGCTTCAGCCGCGCGACGAGGTCGATCTCCCGCTGGAAACGCGCCCGGGCCGCCGGGTGGTGGAGCTGGTCCGAGCGGATCAGCTTCACCGCCACCTCGCGCCCGAGGGAGACCTGCTCGGCGAGATGGACGACCCCCATGCCGCCGCCGCCGAGCCGCCGGAGCAGCCGGAAGTCGCCGAGCGTCCGGCCGGGCTCGTCGGCGAACGGCGTCGTCGTCGGCTCGGGGTCGAGGAGCCCGAACTCGCCCAGGACGCGCAGCCGCTTCTTGACCGCGTCGGCGAGCTCGGGGCGCTCGGCGTAGAGGGACTCGAGGGCGCTCGGGCCACCCTCCTCGATCCGGTCGAGCGCCCGGCCGACCAGGCGATCGAGGTCGTCCCGATCGCCCGGCTCGTCCCGATCGCCGGAGTCGTACAGCGTGTCGTTCACGAGGCCCTCACGGTGCGCCGGCGGCCAGTCTACTCCGCCGGTCCGGTCCCGCTCCCGATCCGCGGGGCGCCGCCACCGTCTCGCCGAATCCCCGGGCGACCCGGGCGTTCCCGGTAGACTCTTCGGGGCACTCCCCGCCCTCCGTGCTAAGCATTGGGGGAGCCGACCGCCCCGAGGGACCCCCGTGAGTTCGTCCGAGTCCGACCCCGCCCCGTCCGAACCTCGCTCGATCGCCACCTGGGTGCGCGACGACGAGGGCGCGCGGCGGTTCTGCACCCGCCCCTGGCGGCAGGCGACCGTCCTCTCCGACGGGACCGCGGTCTGCGCGTGCATCGACGCCGAGAAGACGAACCCGCTCGGGGACCTCACGACCCGGTCGTTCGACGAGGTCTGGAACGGGCCGGAGTACGTCCGGCTCCGCCGCGCCATCGCGAGGAACATCGACGCGATCCCGATCTGCCGGGGCTGCCCGCACCGCGTCGCCGGCCCCGCGCCGCCCGAGGGGTACGTCGACGACGTCGCGAAGCCGCGCGCCCTCTACATCGAGTCGCACATCGGCTGCAACCTCGCGTGCCCCGGGTGCAATCGGGACGGCATGATCGAGAGCCGGGCCTCGCAGACGCTCGATCTCGACACGTACAAGCGGGTGATCGACTCGCTCTCTCCCGAACTCCGCTACATGGAGTTCCACGTCGGCGGCGAGAACTACATGCACCGGCAGGCGCACGAGATGGTGCGGTACTGCCGGGAGAAGAACCCGCGGTGCGTGATCCTCTCCAGCACGAACGGTCACTTCTTCCACACCGAGGACCGGCAGCGCGGCCTGCTCGAGTCGGGGATCGACTGCGTCGTCTTCTCGGTCGACGGCGCGACGCAGGAGTCGTACGAGAAGTACCGCGTCAACGGCCGGCTCGACCGCGTCCTCGACGGCATGCGCGCCGTCGCGGCGCTGCGGAAGGAGCTCGGCCAGGACGGGCCGCTCCTCGTCTGGCGCTACATCCTCTTCAAGTGGAACGACAGCGACGAGGAGATGGCGCTCGCGAGGAAGCTCGCCGCCGAGGTCGGCGTCGACCACCTCACGTGGCACCTGAACGCCGTCCCGGACATGGTCCCGATGCAGTCCGAGCGGTTCTACGTCGGCTCGCCGCGCCTCCCCGAGATCGAGCACGAGCTCTGGGACACGCTGCCGGCGCGCCTCGGCGTCGGGATCGACGTCGACTGGTCGACGTACCGCTGACGGTCCCGCCCGGGTCCGTCCCGATTCGCGGGAACCCCCGGCGGAGATTCCGGTCCGGAGCCCTCGTCCGTACGATCGAGGGCGCCGATCCGGGGAGACCCGCCATGACCACGATGCTGCGAGCCGCGCTGCTCGCGTTCCTCTCCATGACGTTCGGGTGCTCCGGGGTCCTCTACGACGAGGCCCCGGCCGAGAGCAAGGTCGCGCGCGCCGCGGCGGGGTACGCGTCGGGAGAGAGCGGCCTCCTGTCCGACGGGGACGGCGCGGCGCCGGCGAAGCGGAGCGCCGGCGGCGGGACGTGGGGCGCCGACGCCGCCGCCGCGGCGACGGTCGGGCGGAAGATGATCTACTCGGCCCGGTTCGGCGTCCTGGTCCCCGCGGTCGAGGACGCCGTGGTCCGCCTCGTCGGCTGGGTCGAGGAGAGCGGCGGCTACCTGAAGGAGCGGAGCGACGGCACCGTCGTCTGCAAGGTCCCGGTCGCGAGGTTCTTCCCGCTCCTCGACCGCGTCCGGTCGATGGGGGTGATCCTGTCCGAGGCGCTCGAGGCGAAGGACGTGACCCGCGAGATGCAGGACCTGGAGATCCGGCTCGACAACGCGCGGCGCTCGCGGACGCGGCTCCTCGACCTCCTCGAACGCGCGACCGAGGTCGAGGCGATCCTGAAGATCGAGGCCGAGCTCCGCCGGCTGACCGAGGAGATCGAACGGATGGAGGGCGCCCTCCGCCTCCTGACCCATCAGGTCGACTTCTCCACCCTCACCGTCGACTTCTCCTCGAACGCCCCCGCGGTGAGGACCCGCCGCGGCCCGAGCCGGTTCGTCTGGGTCCGCTCCGTCGGCGCCGAGCGCGTCCTGGAGGGATTCTGATGAAGCCGATCCTCCTCCTCGCCCCCGTCCTCCTCGCCGCGTGCGCCGTCCCGCCGTCCCCCGACGGCTTCCTCGTCGTCGACGAGGGACGCCACCACGTGAAGTCGATCGCCTCCGACGACTCGATGTACTGGGTCCGCACCTTCCCCGACTCGCTCCGCGGGAGCCTCGACTTCTGGCGCGAGACCCTCCGCAACGACCTCGTCGACCACCGCGGCTACGTCGTCCTCGAGGAGCGGGACGTGGAGTGGAGGGGAGAACCGGCGGTGGAGATGCTCTGCGAGGTGACGGCGGAAGGACGCGCGCGGCGGTACCTGATCACGTTCCGGATCGAGGAAGGGCTGTGGCGGAACACGATCCACGTGGCGGAGTTCGTCGCGGAGAAGCGCGTGTTCGAGGAGCATGTGGAGTCGGTCAGGCGCGTGCTGCGCGGAGCTTGAGGTCGCTGCGCTGGGCTTTGGTCGCTGCGCGGGGCGGGGGGCCACTGCGCGTGGAGCGTGGAGCCGCTGCGCGAGGCGACGGGCACTGCGCGTGGAGCGGTGGGCCGCTGCGCGGGGCGGTCCGCTGCGCGCGGGGCGGTGAACGCGTACGGGAGGGGAGGGGGCGTTCGCTGACGGCCCGGCCCCTCGGGGGGAGGAGCTCCTTCGTTCGCTCGGACAT
>JAUIEL010000170.1 GCA_030428825.1 bacterium | reverse complement strand
GTCGGCGCCGACGCCGCCCGGAAACGTCACGAACGAGCGCTGGAGCGCCTCACGGACCTGATCGTCCGGCTCCGGGCGGGCCGGTTGGACGAGATCCTCCGGGAGCTCGACCGAGCCGTGACCGAGGGGGACGGTGCGGAGCGGGAGGGATCATGACCGAACCGACGGAGCGCTCCCCCGAGTTGTTGATCGTCGACGCCATGGCGCTGGTCGAGGCGTACCGCGCCCGCCGGGCCTCCGGGACCGGCGAGCCGCTCGAGCGGTTCCTGGCCGACCATCCGTCGGAGCGGAGCCTGCTGGAGGAGATGCTCGGCGGCGCCCCGGACGACGCCTCACCCTCGCCGGCCGTCGAGTCGGAGGCGATCTCCGGTCCGTGCATGTTCGGCCCGTTCGAGCTGAAGGACGTGCTCGGACGGGGGGGAATGGGGACGGTCCACCGCGCGGTCGACACGCGCGTGCCTCGCGAGGTCGCGCTCAAGCTGATCCACCCGCACCTGGCCCACACCGAGGCGTACCGGGCGCGGCTGCGACGCGAGGCGCGCGTCGTCTCGCAGCTCGACCACGAGCACCTGTGTCGTCTGCTCGAGTTCGGCGAGGAGGAGGGGACGCTCTACCTCGCCATGCAGCTCGTGCGCGGGCGCAGTCTGGCCGAGCGCATCGCGGAGGCGCGCGCCGGGACGGAGGCGCTGCTGCCGACCTCGCCGGGAGCGGGTGACGCCCGGTCCGGGCCGCGGCTCCCGCGACGCGCCGAGGTCCAGGACGTCGTCCTCCTGATCGAGAAGATCGCGCGGGCGCTGCACTACGCGCACGAACGCGGCCTCGTGCACCGGGACGTCAAGCCGGGGAACGTGATGGTCACGGACCGGGGCGAGCCGATCGTCCTCGACTTCGGCCTCGCGCGCGGAGAGACGGACCCGGCCCTCACCCGTTCGGGTCAGGAGCTGGGGACGCCGCTCTACCTGGCCCCCGAGCAGGTGCGGGACGAGGGGTGTACCGCCGGTCCGCGCACGGACGTCTACGCGCTCGGGGTCACCCTGTACGAGTGCCTCACGCTGCGGCGGCCGTTCGAGGCCCCGAAGCTGCGCGACCTGCTCGACCGCATCGTCCGCGCTCCGCCCGAAGATCCCCGCGACCTCAACCCGCACGTGCCGCGCGACCTCGCCTCGGTGCTCGGCGTGGCCCTCGACAAGGACCCGGGCCGGCGGTACGTCACGGCGCTCGACTTCGCGGAGGATCTCCGCCGCATCCGCGATCGCGAGCCGATCCGGGCCGAACCACCCTCCCTCTGGCTGCGCGCGAAGCGATGGGTCGAGCGGAACCCGACGGTGACCGCCCTCGGACTGATGGTGATGCTCCTGCTCGGCGGCGCCGTCGGAGTGATGAACCTGCTGCTCGATGTCGAGGTGGAGCGCGCGCAGCGATCGCTGAAGGAACTGGACATCGAGCGTCGATCGCAGGCGGAGTCGGCCTACCGGCTGGGCGCCAAGGCCGCCTCGTACGGCGACTGGAACTCGGCGCTCCGTTCGTACGACGAAGCGGAGCGACTCGGCCACGAGCGGCCCGTCGCCCTGTGCATCGGCCGGGTCGAGGCGCTCTCCGGCGCGTTCCGGACCGAAGAGCTGGCGGCGGCGCTGCGCGAACTCGAGACCCTGCCCGTCCCGCCCCGGGACCGAGCGAGGGTGAAGCTCCTGCTGGGCGACTTCGCGCCGGGGAGGCTCGAAGATCCCGGCCCGAGCCGAGACCTGATCCGGGAGGCGATCGCGCTCGGACTCGACCCCGCGGACGAGGCGTACGCGCGGGCCCTGCTCGCCGACGACGTCCCCGAACTCCGTCGCCAGTTGGAGGCCGCGCTGCGGATCGATCCGAGTCATCGGCGGGCGAACGAGATGTCGTGCCTCCTCCTCATGTTCCACGGGGACGACGAGTCGGCGCTGTTCGTGGCGCGGTTGAAGGCGCTCTACCCCGGCGACGTGCGGGGCGCGGTCGCCTCCCTCCTCCTCGGGGCGCGACTCCAGCAGCCGGAGCGCGTGGAGGAGGAGCTGTCGAACGTCGAGGACGCCCTCGGCGCGTCGGCGGCGGCGCAGTTCCGTCTCCTCGCCGAGTTCGTCGGGGCGGCGTACGACGAGCCGAGCCTCGAGAGGGTGTACCTGCCCGGGGGGCGCCCGACCGACCCGGCCGTCCTCTCGCGGCTGCTGCGCGCCGTCGCCTTCGTCGGCGCGGTGCGGGAGGAGCCGGACGCGACCCTCTGGATGAACGTGCCGCCGGCCCTGGTCCAGTACTTCCGGACCGTCATCGGCGTCCACATCGAGCTGGCCGAGAGTCGGGAGTCGTTCTGGCAGCGGATGATGTGGCGCGCGAGCGCGGTGCGACTGGCGAAGGCGTGCCTGGGCTGCGAGCCGCTCGGTCTCGACGAGGCGCTCGAGCGTTCCCCGGGAGACGCGACCCTCTTGGCGCTCCGAGGGCTGAAGCACTTCGTCGCACAACGGTGGAACGACGCCTATGGCGATCTCCTCGCCGCCTCCCGGCACCGAGCGATCCCGTTCGTCCCCCACGCCCTCGTCCTCACGGCCGGCGCGCATGCGGCGATGGCCGCCTGGGCGATCGAGAGAACGCAGACGCAGTCCGAGGCGATCGCCCGGGCCCGCCCGCTCCTGGACCTCCTGCTCGACGAGGACGACACGAGCCTCTTCCTGTGGGACCAGGCGAGCGTGGTCCTCTCCCGCTGCGACGACGACCTGCTCGCCCTGCACGCGTCCCGCGGCCGGGTCCGCTTCGGCGACGCGACGGAGGTGCTCGTCGCCGAGGCCCTCCACGCGTACCGGCTCGGCGCGCTCGACCGCACGATCGAGCGGTGCGACGAGATCCTGCGGCGCGGGCCCCACGCCTGGGTGGGGGATCTGCGCGAAGGCGCGATCGCCCGCCGGGACGGGGTCGAGGACGAGCGGAGCGCCTGGTTCGATCGGACGGGGCCGCTCCGTCCGCCGACCGAACGCCGCTGACCGCGGCGATCGGTCCCACGCCGACCCCTCGTCCCTCGCGCGGCGGAATCGAATCGAGCATCGCGGTAGATTCTCCCCCATGTCCCTCCGCCTCGTCCTGATCGCCGCCGCCCTGATCGCCTCCGGCCTGTACTTCACGCTCCGCGTCGACCAGACCCGCGCCCGCCCGCTCGTCGTCACCGGGTTCGTCGAGGCCGATTCCGCGCGCGTCGGATCGCGCGTCGGCGGGCGCGTCGCCGCGGTCCACGTCGACGAGGGGGCGCGCGTCGCGGCCGGCGACCTCCTCCTCGAGCTGGAGCCGTACGACCTCCTCGAGCGCCGCGCCGCCGCCGCCGCGTCGCTCGCCGCGGCGCGGGCCGAGCTCGCGCGGCTCGAGCGCGGGTCGCGACCGGAGGAGGTCGCCCAGGCGGAGGCGCGACGCGACCGGGCCGCGGCGACGCTCGACAAGCTCGTCGCCGGCCCCCGCCCGCCGGAGATCGCCGCCGCGGCGGCGGACGTGGCGCTCGCCGAGGCGGAGGTCGAGTTCCGGACGCTGGAGGCGCGGCGCGCGAAGGAGCTGAAGGCGTCGAACTTCGAGAGCCAGCGTCAGCTCGACCGGGCCGAGTTCGACCTCCGCGCCGCCGAGGCGACGCGGGAGGCGAAGCGGGCGGCGCTCGAGCTCCTCCGGCTCGGGACGCGCGACGAGGAGATCCGCGAGGCGCGCGCGGCGCTCGCCGAGGCGGCCGCGGCGTGGCGGCTGGCCGAGGCGGGGTTCCGGATCGAGGAGGTCGACCGGGCGAGGGCGGAGGTCGGAGCGGAGGAGGCGGCGCTCGCGGCGATCGACCGCGCGGTCGAGGAGCTCGCGGTGAAGGCGCCGATCG
Source organism: bacterium (assembly GCA_030428825.1). Lineage (GTDB taxonomy): Bacteria > Planctomycetota > B15-G4 > B15-G4 > JADJEK01 > JAUIEL01. The sequence continues at coordinate 7,140 of JAUIEL010000170.1, read as the reverse complement.
CCGGGGTGGTCGAGGCGATCGACCTCGAGCCGGGCGACCTGATCGCGGCGAACGCGCCGGTGCTGTCGCTCCTCGACGAGAGGAGCCTCCACGTCCGGACGTACGTCCCCGAGGACCGCCTCGACCTCGACGTCGGCGACACGCTGCCGGTCGTCGTCGACGCGCTCCCGAACGAGACCATCACCGGCACGATCCGATTCGTCGCGCGCGAGGCCGAGTTCACGCCGGGGAACGTCCAGACCCCGAAGGACCGCTCGCAGCTCGTCTTCCGGGTGAAGCTCTCCCTCCCGGCCGAGGCACGCGACCGACTCCGCGCGGGGATGGCGGCGACGGTGACCCTGCCGGAGCGGAAGTGAGCGACGACGCGGCCGCGGTGATCGAGGCGCGCGACCTGACCCGCCGCTTCGGCGACCGGACCGTGGTCGACGGCGTCTCGTTCGACGTCCGCCGGGGCGAGATCTTCGGCCTGCTCGGCCCGAACGGCAGCGGCAAGTCGACGATCATCCGGATGCTCTGCGGCGTCCTCCCGCCGTCCGACGGCGCGGCGCGCGTCCTCGGGCACGACGCGGCGTCCGAGGGGGAGGCGATCAAGCGGCGCATCGGCTACATGTCGCAGCGGTTCAGCCTGTACGGCGACCTCGACGTCCGCGAGAACCTCGAGTTCTACGCCCGCGTCTACGGCGTCCCGGCCGAGGAGCGCGCCGCCCGGATCGCCGAGGTGTCGCGCCTCACGGACATCGAGGACAAGCACGGGCAGCTCGCGGCGACGCTGTCGGGCGGGTGGAAGCAGCGACTGGCGCTCGCCTGCGCGTTGATCCACTCCCCCGACGTCGTCTTCCTCGACGAGCCGACGGCCGGGATCGATCCGGTCGCGCGGCGGCTGCTGTGGGACCTGCTGTTCGAGCTGTCGGGGCGCGGCGTCACGCTGTTCGTCACCACCCACTACATGGACGAGGCGGAGCGCTGCACGCGCGTCGCCTACCTGCACGAGTCGCACCTCCTCGTCCTCGGCGCGCCGGAGGACCTGAAGGCGCACCCGGACGTCACGCCGGCCGGGACCCGCCGCTTCGAGCTCGACGTCCCGCGCCCGGCCGAGCGCCTGAAGGAGCTTCGCGACCGGGACGGCGTCCGCGACGCGACCCTGTTCGGCGATCACGTCCACCTCCTGGTCGACGACGCGTTCGACGAGGAGGCGGCGCGGACGCCGGAACGCGCCGGAGAGGAGGTCGCGCTCCGCCCGATCGCCCCGAGCCTGGAGGACGTCTTCGTGACGCTCGCCCGCCGGGCCGAGGCGGGGGACGTGTCTCCGCTCCGCCTCGACGAGGGGCGCGCCCGGACCGGCGCGCCGCCCCCCGACGACCGCCCGCCGCCGCGGAGACCCTCTCCGTTCGCCGGGCTCGGCGCGGTGCTGCGGAAGGAGCTGTCGCACATCCGGCGCGAGCCGTCGACGCTCTTCTTCATCTTCGTCATCCCGATCGTCCAGCTCCTGATCTTCGGGTTCGCCATCGACACGGAGATCGAGGAGATCCCGACCGCGGTGCTCGACCTCGACGGCCGGAGCGCCGCGCGCGAGCTGGTCGACGCGTTCGTGAACGCGCGGACGTTCGAGATCACCGATCGCGTCCTCGACGACGAGTCGCTGCGGCGCGCCCTGACGTCGGGGCGGGCGCGGGTCGGGGTCCGCATCCCCGCGAACTACGGCGACCGCCTGCTCGGCGGCGAGCAGGCGACGGTGCAGGTCCTGATCGACGGGAGCGACTCGCAGGTCGCGACGACCGCGCTGCAGGCGGCGCGGCTCCTCGGCATCCAGTTCTCGCGACGGATCGGGTTCGCGTTCGCCGAGGCGCGATCGATCGCCCCCGCGCGCGACGCGGCGGGCGGGGCGGCGATGGCGGTCGACGTCCGGACGCGCCTGCTGTTCAACCCGGACCTCGAGTCGGCGCGGTTCTTCGTCCCCGGGCTCGTCGGCATCATCCTGCAGGTCGTGCTCCTGTTCCTCACCGCGTTCGCCGTGGTCCGCGAGCGCGAGCTCGGCACGCTCGAACAGCTCTTCGTGACGCCGGTCGGACGCGCCGGGCTGATCCTCGGCAAGCTCCTGCCGTACGCGCTCGTCGGCGCGCTCGAGTCGCTCCTCGTCCTCTCGGTGATGGTCTTCCTGTTCGGGGTGCCGATCCACGGCGACCTGCTCCTCCTCCTGTCGCTGACGGTCCTCTTCCTCCTCGCCGCCCTCGGCCTCGGCCTCCTCGTCTCGACGCTCGCGAAGACGCAACTCCAGGCGATGCAGCTCGCGTTCCTGATCATGCTCCCGTCGGTCCTCCTCTCGGGGTTCATGTTCCCGCGGGACGAGATGCCCGAGCTGATCCGATGGATCTCCTGCGCCTTCCCGGTCACCTGGTTCATCGAGATCCTCCGCGGCGTCGTCCTCCGCGGCGCCGACCTCGCCGACGTCGCTCCCGCCGCGCGGAACCTCGCCGTCTGCTGCGCGGTGATCCTCGCCCTCGGCATGGCGCGGTTCCGGAAGCAGCTCGCGTAGCGGCGTGTCGAGTGATCCGCGCGGCGCCGCGGCGGCCCCTCGCGACCGATCCCGTCGTGGCGCACTCCTCGACGAATCGAAGATTCGCCGAGGAGCGCGCGCCTCGATCTCCGCCGCGAGGGGCTCGCCTCGCACCCTCTGGACGACTTCGACCGACCGCTACGGGCAGGTGTGGCTCGACGGGATCGTCACGCTGTCGACGTTCGAGAGGCGACTCATCGTCACCTCGCCCGGCAGCCACGGGTCCCGGTCGTAGTAGGTGATCGCGAAGTGGAGCGTCTCGCCGGCGTGCTCCTCGAGGATCGAGCAGACGTCGAGCTCCTCCGGCTGGCCGGACGACTGCGGGACCATGTCCCCGTCGTCGATCAGGGTCGCCGCCCAGAATCCGGCGTGGTCGTTCGGCGTGGCGAACGGGTCGACGGCGGGCGGCGACGAGGCGAGCGTGCAGTTGCCCGTGTTCACCTTCGGGTAGCAGTGCTGCCGCGGCCACGCGGGGGTCCCGGTCGCCGCCGTCCAGTCGGCCTCCTCGACCAGGGGACGGGTCGAGAACCGGATCTCGTAGCGACCGGCGCCGGCCGGCGCGGTCCAGGTCAGCTTTCCGGTCGTCAGGTCGACGTCGACGTCCTGGATGCCGGCCGGGAGCGCCCCGGGAGAAGGGTGGTCGACGAGCGCCTTGTCCACGAGGCGGAACTTGTAGCCGCCGGGGCCGTCGTCCCCGTCCCACGGCACGCCGTAGCCGTACCCCGCCGCGAGCGTGCTCCAGAACGGGTCGGCCTGTCCGGTCTTGAGGAAGACGTAGGCCGGGACGTCGACGAAGACTCGCGTGTTGCCGTAGTCGTCGGTGCCGGTCAGCGAGTAGTTCCAACAGCTCGCGTCGTGCGCGTACGGCTCGACCACGAACGTCCAGTGCGGCAGGTAGAGGTGCGCGCCGGAGGCGTCGGCGTTGTACGTGTGCCGGGCCCCCAGGTGGGCCAGACCGAACAGGGTCCGGAACGTCTCCATGCGGACGTACGAGTTCCGCACGTCGTACATCGCCGCCGCCAGGCCGCGGGCGAGGTAGCCGTCCTGCCAGATCTTCACCATGTACTCGTTGTCGAACAGGCTCTGGCACTGGTTGGCCGAGTCCATGCTGATGAAGCCCCACTCCTTGTTCTGGGCCTTGCGCAGCCCGAAGACGCCCTGCTGGATCTGCGTCCGCAGGTCCGCGTCCTTCGAGATCTGGCCGGCGATCACGCAGGCGTTCAGCGTCTGGCCGAGCTTCCGGGCCGCCTCGCCGCGATCGGAGAGCGACGACGCCCCGACCTGCCCGGCGGCGTAGACGTCGAGCCGCTTCCGAAGGAGCTGCCCCATGTGCACCAGGAAGTCCCCGAGGACCGGGTCGCCGGTCAGCGCGTACACGTCCCGGATGTGATCGATCCAGATGTGCTGATTGTCGAACGGGTTGATCATCAGCGGCTGGGTGCCGGCCGGGTAGATCGGATTGGCGGCCCCGAGGCGGTACGTCCAGTGGCACTCGCTGTTCCGGTGCCCGACCGTGAACCGGTTCTCGTCCCCCTGCCCGTCGCCGGTGTACTCGAAGCGATCCACGTGGACCGGCCGGAGGTCGGCGCCGTGGCGCGCGAACGCGCGGTAGTAGTAGGCCGTCTCCGGGTCGCGGTTGTGCATCTCATGGGCGCTGTACGGGTGGCCTCCCCCCTGCCCCTGGTTCCGGCGCTGGTCGACCATCAGGAAGTTGAACCAGCCGTAGTACGCGTCCGCGTCGGCCGGGCAGCTCTGGAGGCCGACGAAGTCCAGCACGTTCCGGGTCTCGAAGTTGTCGCCGTCGACGTCCGGGTCGTCCCCCGGCCGGCGGTCGGCCCGCGCCATCCCGCCGGTGTCGAACGTCGCGTGGGTGTCGCAGTGTCGCTCGAACGGCACGTAGCAGACGGGCGGCTTCTCGAACAGCCGCGCCACCCGCCGGATCTGGTTCACCGCCAGCTCCGGTTCGTGGAAGTGATGCCGGAGCTCGAACGTCTTCTGGGTCATGTCGTCCAGCCAGTGCGGGTTCGACGTCGTGGGGTAGCCGGCCGGGTAGGACGGGTTGCACCCCGGGTACGGGTTGATGCCGCAGAGGCCGCCCGCGATCAGCGGGTGCGCCGCCGTGCTCTGGAAGGTCGGCAGGACCTCGGCCACCATGGAGCGCGGGTCGGTGTCGTACGCGTCGAACGGATCGATCCGCAGCGCCGAGGGATACTGGAGGTTCGCGTGCCGGAGCGAGATCGCGAGGCCGCCTCGCGTGCCGGTGACGTCGAACCACCCCTCGGAGACCGTGCCCTGACCCTGCTGGCCCTGACCCGCCACCGGGCTCCCGTTCTTCAGCACGGCGAACGAGTCGTGGCCGTCGTGACGGAGCGAGAACCAGTTCCCCGTGCCGACGGTCTCCTGGTACGGCGCCGCCGCCATCGCCCCGAACGTCACGACCGAGTTCGAGTCGAGCCCCTCGAGCTCCGCCCCGAGCCCGAACGACTTGAACGAGAGGACCTTCCCCTGCGGCGTGCCGGACCCGTCGGTCGGTTCGTTGCGGGCGTTGCGGAGCGAGTACGCGACGTCGACGTGCGCGTAGTCGGCGTACGCCGTCAGCCGGATCCGGCTGCCGTAGACGTTCTCGACCGAGCTCCCGGGAACGTCGCCCGTCGGGATGTCGATCCGCAGGACGATGCGGACCGGACCGACCTCCTCCAGGTCGATGTCGACTTCGCCCTGGTCGGCGTTCCGGATGCGGACGTCGTTGGCGCCCTTCACCATGACCGCGCCGTTGTCGGCGCTGCTGGAGACCAGCTGCTCGGACGCGTCGAAGACCGAGTCCCCGTCGCGGTCCAGCCAGACCTGGTCGAGCAGGTTGAAACCGTTCTTCTTCACCCGGAACCGGAGCGGCCCCGTGGTCACCTCGACGATGCTCGGCTTCGAGGTCGTCTGCTCCCACGCGACCACCTGGTAGGACAGCGGGCTGGTCTGCGCCGGAGGGCTGCCGCGCTTCAGCGTGTAGTCCTGGTAGCGGTAGCCCCCCTCCGTCGGCGAGCCGCCCGGCACGCTCGCCATGAAGAGGACCTTCAGCTGCCGCACGCTGTTGTCGTATCCGGTCCAGTACATGACCGGCTCGACCTGGGTCAGGACGGGGTTCCCCGCCGGGTCGACGACGAAGAACTCGTCCAGCTCGTCGAGAGCGACCTCGTTCGGCGCCATCGGCACCACGGCCTCGACCGGGTACGGGACGGGGAACGCCAGCCCGGAGCCGTCCTTGACCGTGATCGTCGTGACCGTCACCGACCCGAGGCCGCCCTGACCGACGGCCGGCGCCGGCGCGAGACCGACGAACGCCGCCGCCAGCGCGGCGGCGAGGAGGGGACGCGGAACGGACGAGGAACGCGCGGATCTGCACATGGTGACACTCCTGTCGCGGGAGGAAGGAACGGACGCCCCGGCTCTCCGGGGTGAACGGGGGTCGTTCCTCGGCGGCGAGAATTGCCGGTCGAAACCGACGAATCGCCTCACGTTCGGTGGAGCGCCCGACGGACCCGCCGCCGTCGGCCGGTCGGTCCCGGTACGATCCTCGCCATGGCCACGGTCGAGCTGACGCCGCATCTCCACACGTTCTTCCCGTCCCTCCGGCGCGGGCCGCTGGAGATCCCCGGAGCGACGGTCGCCGAGGTCGTCCGAGGCCTGGAGGAGCTCGCGCCGGGGTTCGCGTTCTACGTGTGCGACGAGCTCGGCCGCCTGCGCCAGCACGTCAACGTCTTCGTCGGGAACGAGCGGGTCTCGGATCGCGCGACCCTGAGCGACCCGCTGGAACCCGGTTCGCGAGTCCTGATCCTGCAGGCCCTGAGCGGCGGGTAGCCGCCCTTCCACTGGTGAGAGAGGTCGAGACCATGACCGCACGCATCCTCGTCGGCACCCGCAAGGGGACGTTCTTCGTCACGAAGTCGGAGGGGGGCTGGCGTCCGCGCCTCGTCGGGCACCCCGGCGTCGGCGTGAACTTCGTGGCCGCCGACCCGCACGACGGCACGCTCTGGGCCGCGCTCGGGCACGGCCACTGGGGCGCCAAGCTCTCGCGCTCGACCGACGACGGCGAGACGTGGGCCGACGCGCCGCAGATCCGATACCCGGACGGCGCGCGCCACTACCTCCCGCCGCCCCCGACCGAGACCGGCCCCGGCGAGGGCGACCCCACCCTGAAGCCGGCGACGCTGCTGAAGCTCTGGACGATCGCCTTCGGACCGCCCGGTCGCATCCTCGTCGGCACGATCCCGGGCGGGCTCTTCACGAGCGACGACGGCGGCGAGAGCTTCGAGCTGAACCGCGGACTCTGGGACCACGAGTCGCGCGGCGGCGACCTGTTCGCCGGCCCGGGGAACGGGACGACGAAGTGGTTCGGCACGCCCGCGTCCGAGGGGGAGTTCGCGCCGGGCATCCACTCGGTGGTCGTCGACCCCCGGGACCCCGAGCGCGTCCTCGTCGCGGTGTCGACCGCCGGCGTCTTCGAGACGACCGACGGCGGCCGGTCCTGGCGGACGCGGAACGCCGGCCTGACGATGGACTACTCCCCCGACCCGACCGCCGAGTGGGCCGGG
>JAUIEL010000169.1 GCA_030428825.1 bacterium | reverse complement strand
CCGGTCCCGACGCTCGGCCGGATGGCCGGCGTCGCCGACCTCGACGGCGACGGCCACCTCGACTTCTGCGGCCCGGGCGCGATCGTGTTCGGGGACGGCACGTTCGATCCGCAGCTCCCGATCGACGTGAGCTCGCCCGCCGGCGCGCGCGCCCTCGACCTCGAGGGGGACGGCGACCTCGACCTCGTGAACGGGGCGACGTTCCAGCGGAACGACGCGACCGGGACGTTCACGCTCGAGACCGACCTCCTCCCCGACCCGGGCCCGAACCTCTACTACCTCGGCGCGGTCGCGGACGGCGACTTCACCGGGGACGGCCGCCTCGACTTCCTGGTCGAGCTCTGGATCCCGGTCGGCGACATCTTCGTCCCCGACGTCTTCGTCGAGATGCGCGTGGTGGCGGGGCAGCCGGACGGCTCGTTCGTCGACCTCGGCGTCCCCGCGGCGACCCCGGGCGTCCACGTCGGCGGGACGGGCTCGCGTGGCGGCGACTTCGACGGCGACGGGGACGTCGACGTCTTCACGCCCGGCGGCCTCTGGCTGAACGACGGGCAGGCGGCGTTCACGCTGAACCAGCCGGTCCAGTTCACGTCGATCGAGGACGCGGCGGACCTCGAAGGGGACGGCGACCTCGACGTCCTCGTCCGGGTGAACACGCAGCTGATCGTCCTCCGCCGCGAGTCCGGCGGCGCGTACTCCGGCCACGTCGTGCTGACCCAGAACGACCTGACGAAGACCGCGCGCCTGCTCGACCTCGACGACGACGGCGACCTCGACGTCGTCGCCCCGTCGAACCAGAGCAACGTCGAACGGATCCACCTCGTCCGGCTCCAGGCCGCGGGGACCTGGGCCGCGCCGCTCGTCCTCGACCCGCTCGGCGCCTCCCCCGAGATCTTCGCGGTCGACGACGTCGACGGCGACGGCCTCACCGACCTGATCGCGGCGTCCGAACAGCAGGACGGCGCCCACTGGAGCCTCTCGCCGCACGGGACGATCCTCGTCTTCCGTCGGACGACCGCCGCGCTGAACTACGAGGCGCCGCGCCGTTACCTCGGCCACCGGAACGGCGCCTTCCTCGACGTCGAGCAGGACGGCGACCTCGACGTGGTCGGCCGCACGGTCGTCCGAGGCGTGCGGTTCTCCTCGCCGGCCCAGGGGCGGATCCGTCAGTACGGCCCGGGCTCGCCGGGGACCGGCGGGGCCGTCCCGGTCCTCGGCGCGCAGGGACCGGCGACGACCGGGTCGACGACGTTCGAGCTCCGCCTCCGGGACGCGGTCGGAGGCGCGACGAGCGTGGTGCTGCTCGGGGTCCTCGAGGGGTCGGTCGTCGACTTCCCGTTCGTCGGGATGGAGCTCCTGATCGGAGGGAGTCCCCTCCTCGCGACCGTCCCGCTCGGCGGGTCCCCGGGCGCCGCCGGCGAGGGAGAGCTGACGATCCCGGCCCTCCTCCCGCCGGTCTTCGCGGGGAAGACGGTCTTCGTCCAGACCTGGATCGTCGACACCGGCGCGCCGAACTGGCTGAACCAGACGAACGGCCTGGAGCTGACCTTCGGGAGCTGACGTTCGGGAGCGGACGCTCTCCGGGGCGGAGCGAGGCGGCGAGGGCGGGACCGCCCCCGCCGCTTTCGTGTCGATTTCCTGACCGGAAAGACATGATCACCGGCGGACCGCCTCGGACAGGATCTCCGAGACTCTCGGTCTCGCGTCGGACTCCGCTCATGATCCTCCGCGTCCTCGTCCCCCTCTCCCTCGCCGCCGTCGCCACCGCCGCGTGGATCGGCTACCGAGGCTTCTTCCCCGCGCGCGTCTCCGTCGCCGCCGCCGCGGAGACCGCGCCGGTCCCGCACGACGACGACGCCGCCGACGATCCGGCGGTCTGGGTCGACGACGACGCGCCGGAACGGAGCGTCGTCCTCGGCACCGACAAACGGGGCGGACTCGGCGTCTACGACCTCGATGGCCGCGAGCTCCAGTTCCTCGGCGGCGAGCGGTTCAACAACGTCGACCTGCGCGACGGGTTCCCGCTCGGCGGCGTCCCGACCGCCCTCGTCGCGGTGACGGAGGGACGGCGCGAGCAGATCGTCTTCCTCCGCCTCGACCGGGAGACCCGCGCCCTCTCCGAGGTCCCGTGGGCCCGCATCAACCTCTCGCTCGACCCGGAGGGGCTGACGATGTACCGATCGCCGAAGGACGGGCGGACCTACGTCTTCGTCGTCGGCGAGGAGTTCGAGTCGGGGGACAAGGGGTGGCTCGAGCAGTGGGAGCTCCGCCCGGGCGCGGTCGTCCCGCTCGAGTCGACCCTCGTCCGCCGGTTCCGCGTCGGCGAGGAGTCCGAGGGGATGGTCGCCGACGATCGCCTCGGTCACCTCTACGTCTCCGAGGAGGAGACCGGGATCTGGCGGTACGCGGCCGAGCCGGACGGCGGCGAGGAGCGGGTCCTGGTCGACCGGGTCGGCTTCCGCCACCGGCTGAAGTACAACGTCGAGGGGTTGGCGATCCACGAGGACGCGGCCGGGCGGCGTCACCTCCTCGCGTCGAGCCAGGGCTCGAACGACTTCGTGGTCTACCGCCTCGACGTCGAGCCCGTGCCGGTCTACGTCGGCCGCTTCGCCGTCGCCGCGACCGACGCCATCGACGGCGTCACGCACACCGACGGGATCGAGGCCGTCGGTCGCTCGCTCGGCGCCCGGTTCCCCGGCGGGCTGTTCGTCTGTCAGGACGACCGCCAGCCGGGCGGCCACCAAAACTTCAAGCTCGTGCGCTGGGCGGACGTCTCGACCGGGCTCGGGCTCCCCGGCCGCTGACGCCCGCCCGCCGCGTCACTCCTCCTCGGTCTCGAGGAGCGTCGAGGCGATGCACCCGACCTTCTCCCCCTTCCCCTTCGTCTTGATCACGCCGACCCCGCGGGCGTACCACTTCCGCTCGGACCCCGGGTCGATGTCGCTCGTCTCCTTCACCTGCATCACGTCGGTGTACTTCCCCGCCTCGACCTTCACCTTCTTCACGACCTTCTCGAACGTCACGGTCTCGTCGACGAGCGGGAAGAGGTCCTCCGGCTTCCACTGGTCGTCGATCTCGGGATTCCCCGGCATGAAGACCGCGGGATCGGTCGCGGTCGCCGTCTCGGCCGGGTCGCCGGGGAGCGTCGGCCCGCCGACGAGCCAGCTCCCCTCGTGCGCCACGACCTCGCCGTCCTCGTAGTCGTCGACCGTCTCGCCGAAGTAGTAGACGGTGCCGTCGTCCGCCTGCGCGAACCAGTTGTAAGAGATCTCGACGATCTCCCCCTCCTCGAACTCGACCTCGCGGAGGAGGCGCGTCTCGACGGTGGTCGCGTTCCAGGAGAACGTCCGCGTCGCGTCGGAGTAGTCGTCGACGAACGAGATCCGCTCGCCGTCCGCCTTGCCGCGGAACATCTTCACCGCCCCGACCTCGAACGGGAACCACTCGTTGTCGATGACGAGCGGGTTCGTGAACGTCGGCGGGCCGGTCGGGACCTCGGCGTCGGCGGCCGGCGGCGCGCCGAGGCCGAGGAACGCGACGAGCGCGAGCGGGGAGAGGAGCGGGGAGCGGGTCTTCGTCACGGTCATGGGGTTCCTCCGTGGGGCCTCGCGGACGAGGCGTTTCGGTTCGTCGATCACGGAGGACGATCAGAACGGACGCGCGCCCGCCGCGGCTGAGCGGCGGCTGACGGACCGATGACGATCCGCTCAGGTTCGCTGCGGGAGCACGAGGACGACCCGGAACGTGCCGTTCACCGTGAACGACACCTCGCCGCCGAGCGCCGTCGCCACCGACCGCACCAGGGTCAGGCCGAGCCCCGCGGGGTCGCGCTCGGTGCGGGCGCCGTCCTTCTGCCAGAACGGCTCGGCGAGGTGGCCGACGTCGTCGGGGGAGAGCGCGTCCGTCCGGTTCTCGAGCGACCATCGGATCCGTCCGTCCCGCCCCTCCGCCGCCGCGCAGACGAGCGCCGATCCCCGCTCGGCGAACCGGACCGCGTTGTCGAGCAGGTTCGTGAACGCGACCGCCACCAACGTGCGGTCCGTGACGAGCCGGAGCGCGTCGGGGGTCCGGTGATCGAGGCGGAGACCGCGCGACGCGGCGACCGGCGCGAAGCCGCTCCAGAGCTCGTCGACGAGGGCCCGGACGGCGACCTCCTCGCGTCCGACCGCCGCCTCGCCGGACGTGATCCGCGCGAGGCGGAGGAGCCCGCAGACGAGCTCGCGCATCCGGATCGACACCGCGTCCGCCGCGTCGACGGCCGCGTCCTTCAGCGCCACGTCGTCCGGCCAGCGGCGCGCGACGTCGACGGCGGCGCGCAGCTCGGCGATCGGCGTCCGGAGCTCGTGCGCCACGTTCCCGGTCACTCGCCGCTCGCGCTCGAACGCCGCCTCGAGCCGCTCGAGCAGCTCGTTCAACTTCGCGGCGGTCGGGACCAGCTCGGCGGGCAGGTCGTCGTCGGAGATGCGGCGCGAGAGGGTCGAGGCGTCGATCCTCGCCACCTCCTCGCCGAACGCGGCGAGCGGCCGCAACCCCCGGCGGACGGCGAGCGCGACGACGACCAGCGCCGCCGCCCCGAGGATCCCCCCCGCCGCCAGGAGCGCGTGACGGAGGGCGGCGAGCGTCCGGTCGAGCTCCTCGCGGGAGCGCGCCACCAGGACGAGCGCGACCGTCCGCGGCCGACGTGCGGGCACGACGTCGCCCGCCGCGGCCCCGTCGAGCGCGTCGGGGCCGCCGGGAGCGCCGCTCGGACCGTCGTCCTCGTCGCCGTCCCGCGGCACGACGACCTCGAGTCCGAGCGTTCGGCCGGCGCGACCGTCGGGGAAGCGGAGGTCGCTCGGCCGCGGCGAGCCGTCCGGCGCGACCCCGCGGGGGAGGTCGCCCGGCCTCTCCCCGACCCGGAGCGTCGGCGACCGGAGGACCAGGTCCCGCGCCTCGATCCGGATCTGGAAGTACTCCGGCGCCTCCCCCCCCATGTACTCCGGCCACGCCGCCGGCACGAACTCGAAGCCGACCTTCCCCCCCTCCTCCTCGAGCAGCGCGGCGAGGGCCCGCGCGCGGGTCACGAGCGTCTCGTCGAACTGCGTCTCCAGCGCCGACGTCGCCTCGGCGTGGAAGGCGATCCCCGCGCCGAGCGACGCGAGGAGCCCCCCCGCGACGAGCGACGCGGTGAGCGTGCCGCGGATCGACCTCACGCCGGGTCGGCCTCGAGGACGTAGCCGAGGCCGCGGCGGGTGTGGATCAGCTCGCCGTCCCCCGCCGCCTTCAGCCGCTTCCGGAGCGCCGAGATCGCCGACTGCACCGCGTTGCTGACCGGGAAGGTCGCCTCGTCGTAGAGGTGGTCCTCGATCTCGGTCGCCGACACGATCTCTCCCCGACGCGTGGCGAGGAACCGGAGGAGCGCGAACTCCCGCGCCGTGAGCGGGATCTCGACCCCCGCCCGCTCCACCCGGCGCGCGGTCAGGTCGATCACCAGGTCGCCGACCCGGAGGCTCGGCCGCTTCGCCTCGGCGCGCCGGCGGCCGAGCGCCTCGATGCGGGCGACCAGCTCGTCGAACGAGAACGGCTTCACCAGGTAGTCGTCCGCCCCCTGGCGCAGGCCGCGCACGCGGTCGTCGACGGTGTCCTTCGCGGTCAGGATCAGGACCGACGTGTCCGCCCCGTGTTCGCGCAGCCGCCGGAGGACCGTCAGGCCGTCGATCCGCGGGAGGAGGAGGTCGAGGAGGACGACGTCGTACGGGTTCGTCTTCGCGTACGAGAGGCCGGACTCGCCGTCGTGGACGACGTCGACCGCGTGGCCGAGCCGCCGGAGGCCGTTCCGGAGCGACTCGGCGAGGCGGGCGGAGTCTTCGACGACGAGGATGCGCATGGGGACCTCCGGCGCGGGGGGCGGCGGACACGGTCCGGGCCCGTCCCGGCCGAACGATAACCCGATCTCCGCCGTCGGAGCTGACGCGAACCTGTCCGCACCCCGGGAGCGCCATGACGAAACGGTCATTCGCGATTCATGCGAGCTCCACGGGGGGCCCCGTAGCCTGCGCGTCGTCGACCCTTCCGGAGCCGCCGCGTGAGACCCGGTCTCGCCTTCCTCCTCGCCTTCGTCGTCCTCTTCCCCGCCACGCTCCGACGGGACCTCTGGTCGCCGGACGAGCAGCGCCACGCCGAGGTCGGCCGGACGATGCTCGCGACCGGCGACTGGGTCCTCCCGCATCTCGAGGGGGCGATCTATCCCGACAAGCCGGCGCCGCCGTTCTGGGCGATCGGGGGAGCGATGCGCCTGTTCGGCACGACCGAGTGGGCGGCGCGGCTGCCGTTCGTGCTCGCCGCCGGCGGGACCCTCGCCGCCCTCGCCGGCCTCGCGCGGCTGCTCGGGCTCTCCGGCCCGACGACCCTGCTCGCGGCCCTGATGCTCCTCACCTCGTACCGGTTCGCCTGGCTCGGCCAGCGGGTCAGCCTCGACGTGATGCTGACGTGCTTCTCGACGCTCGCGATCGTCGGCTGGGTCCGGCAGGCACGCGGGATCGGGCGGGACCTCGCGAACGGCGCCCTCTTCTTCGGCGCGGCCGCGCTCGCGGTGGCGGCGAAGGGGCCGCTCGGATTCCTCGTCCCCGTCGTGACCGCGGTCGTCCACGCGCTCCTGACCGGCGCCGGCCGGCGGCTCGTCCGGCCCGGCTTCCTCTTGCCGGCCGGCCTGTTCGTCGCGCTGACCGCGGCCTGGCTCGTCCCTTCGTGCCTGGCCGGGGGCGAGGCGTACACCCGCGAGCTCCTGTTCGAGCAGTCGGCGGGGCGCGTCTTCCACGCTTGGAACCACGAGCGCCCCCCCTGGTACTACCTCGGGAAGCTCCCGCTCGAGTTCATGCCGTGGACGCCGGTGGCGCTGCTCGGGCTCTGGGCGTCGCTCCGGCGGCGACGGGCCGGCGCCGCGACCGCGGCCGCTCCGATCGCGGATCCGGGCGTCGACCGCCTCGTCCTCGCGTGGTTCGGGCCGATGTTCGTCTTCCTGTCGATCGTCGAGTCGAAGCGCGGCAACTACCTCCTCCCGCTCTACCCCGCGCTCGCCCTCTACGCGAGCGTGACGGTGACGCGCCTCCTCGGCGGCGCGGCCGCCCCGCTCCGCCGGGTCGCCCTCGGGCTCGGCGGGCTGTTCGCGCTGATCGGCGTCGCGATCCTCGTCGCGCCGTTCCTGGTCGAGATCGACGGTCTCGAGGCGCCCTCCCTCGCCGTCGGCGCCGTGACCGTCGGCGCCGCGTTCCTCCTCGGCGCCGGGCTCTGCCTCGCGCGGGCGCGGTCGGATCGGCTGCGGCCGGCGTTCGTCGGGCTCGCGGCGGGGATGGCCCTCGCGCTCCCCGCGGCGGGGCTCCTGGTCCTCCCGGAGATCGACGCGCTGAAGTCGCCGCGGCCGGTGGCGGAGGCGCTCGCGAAGGAGGCACGCGGGGCGTCGCTCGAGGTCCCGTTCCTCGACGTCCGGACCGAGGAGTACTCGTTCTACAGCGGCCTCGCCTGCCGCGAGGTCGAGCGGGACGAGTTCCGCCGGCTCCTCGACGAACCGACCGTCCGGCTCGCGGTGATGGACGCGGGCGAACTGAAGAAGGTCGACCTCCCTGCGAACGCCGAGGTCGTGCTCCGACGCCGGGTGAGCGGCGACGAGATCGTGCTGGTCAGGCTCCCCCGGGACGGGACGTGAGCGCGAGCGCCGACGCGGCGGACGGGGACGCCCCGCGGGTGTCGGTCGTCGTGCCGGTCCACGACGAGGAGGGCGCCGTCGCCTCGCTCGCCCGGGAGATCCACGCCGTGCTCGCCGGCGATCGTGTCCCCCACGAGATCGTCTTCGTCGACGACGCGAGCCGCGACCGGACGGTCGCGGTGCTGGAGGAGACGATGGCGGACGTGCCGACGCTCGTCGTCGCGCGGCACGAACGGAACTGGGGGCAGAGCGCGGCCGTCGCCACCGGCTTCCGCCGCGCGCGCGGCGACGTGGTCGTGACGCTCGACGGCGACGGGCAGAACGACCCCGCGGACATCCCCCGCCTCCTGGCCGCGCTCGCGGGGGCGGACGCGGCGACCGGCGTCCGGACGAAACGACACGACTCGTTCGTGCGGCGCGCCTCGTCGAGGATCGCGAACGGGTTCCGAAACGCCGTCACCGGGGACCGCGTCGTCGACGCCGGGTGCGGCATCCGCGCGGTCGACCGGCGGGCGCTGCGGGAGGTCCCGGTCTTCAACGGCATGCACCGCTTCCTCCCGACCCTCCTCCGCGCGGAGGGGTTCACGGTCGCCGAGATCCCGGTCTCCCACCGCCCGCGGACGACCGGCCGATCGAAGTACGGCATCGGGAACCGCCTCTTCCGCGGGATCGTCGACTGCCTCGCGATCCGCTGGTGGCGCGCGCGGGCGGTCCCCACGATGCGGGAGCGTCGGCCGTGAGGTCCCCCGCGCTTCGCGCCGCGGTCCTGCTCGCCGTCGTCGTCGCCGGCCTCGCCGTCGCGTACGGGACGCCCTCGCGCGGCGTCGTCGAGGCGTGGCTCGAAGGGGTCGACGGGCCGCGCGCCTGGGGACCGTGGGGACCGGCCGGCTTCCTCGGCGTGGCGGCGCTCACCATCGCGGTCGGCGTCCCCCGCCTCTTCTTCGCCGCGGTCGCCGGGGCGCTGTTCGGCTTCGCGCTCGGGTGCGTGATCGCGGAGGCGGCGGCGATGCTCGGCTGCGTCCTCACCTTCCTCGGGGCGCGGGCGCTCGGACGCGAGTTCGTGGAGTCGCGGCTCGGCTCGCGCTTCGACCGGCTGCGGCGGACGCTCGCCCTGGCGTCCCGCCACGGCGTCGCCGCCAACCTCCTGGTCCGCTCGGCGCCGGTCGGGAACTTCTTCGTCACCAACGTCCTGATGTCGCTGAGCCGGGTCCGGATCGGCGACATGCTCCTCGGCACGCTCCTCGGGACGCTCCCCGGCACCGTGGCGCTCGCCCTGATCGGGAGCGGCATGGTGCACGGGGCGGTCGGACCGCTCGTGACCGGGGCGTTCTTCTTCGTGGTCTGGGGCGCCGCCCACGCCCGCCTCGTGCTGCCCTGGCTCCGCCGCCGCGGGGCGGAGTGACCACGGCCGCCGCCGGACCGTTCGACCGAGCCCCGGCGTGGCGCCTCGCGCGCCGCTCGGGCTACCATGACCGCCTCGATCGGTCCCAGCCGATCCGGACCCCGCCCGACCTCCCCCGTTCGAGAGGACCCTTCATGCCCGGCTCGAGCCCGTCTCTCCCGTCGCTCTCCGCCCTCGCCCTGGTCGCCCTGTTCTCCGTGCCCCTCGCCGAGGCGCAGGTCTCCGGCGCCTCGCTCGGCGCGCCGTACCCCTCCGCCGCCCGCGGGGAGGCCGCCCTCGCCGCCTGGGGCGACCGCCTCTCCGTCGCCGCGGCGCGGAGCGAGACGACCGTCGCCGCCCTCGAGGAGGTCCTCCGCCACGACGAGACCGCGTGGCTCGACGACGACGGGAACCTCTTCTTCGTCGACATCCCGGCCGAGCGCCAAGACGCGTCGCCGCAGTTCGTGGCGACGATCCCGTCGTCCCAGGCGTTCCTCTTGCACAGCCGCCCCGGCGCCTCCCGGATCATCTACCTCGACTTCACCGGCCACCACTCGGTCAACAACAAGTGGGGCCACGACATCGTCTTCCCGCCGTTCAACTTCGAGGGGAGCTCGGCGTCGTTCTCGGAGAACGAGCTGCAGTCGATCATCGCGCACTGGCAGCACATCGCGGAGGACTACGCGCCGTTCGACGTCGACGTCACGACCGAGGAGCCGCCGCTCGACCGCCTGATCAAGTCGGGCGGGGGCGACACGCAGTGGGGCGTCCGCGACGTCCACACCCAGGCGACCGGCGGCTTCGGCGGCGGCATCGGCGGCGTCGCGTACCTGAACAGCTTCAACGACAACCAGGACAACCCGGTCTTCACCTTCAACAAGGGGACGATCAACGGCTCGCTCTCCGGCAGCCACGAGATCGGCCACTCGTTCGGGCTGCACCACGACGGGAACGACAGCTCGTCGTACCACCCGGGGGTCGGGAGCGGCCCGACCGGCTGGGGCCCGATCATGGGGGCGCCGTTCGGCAAGCAGCTCGTCCAGTTCAACCCCGGCGACTACCCGAACGCGACGAACACCGAGGACGACTACGCGGTGATCCAGCAGCCGACGCACGGCGTCCAGCTGCTCTCCGACACGGTCGGCGGGACGCCGCAGAGCGCGCAGGCGGTCTCTCCGTCTTGCCCCGACCTCGGCACGATCGCGATCGACGGGAGGATCGAGTCGCCGTCCGACCGGGACGCGTTCGCGTTCGCCTCGCCGGGCGGCCCGGTCACGATCTCGGCGAGCCCGGCCGTCCCCGGCGGCAACGTCGACGTCCGGCTCGAGCTGTACGGACCGGCCGGGACGCTCCTCGCCTCCGCCGACCCGACGAGCGACGTGACCGCGAGCCTCTCCCTTTCGCTCGGCGCCGGCACGCACACGGTGGTCGTCGACGGGACCGGCAAGTCGGGCGTCTACTCGGACTACGGCTCGATCGGCGTCTACTCGATCACGATCTCGCTCCCGATCGCGTCGAGCTTCGCGGACGCCGGCGGCGCGCTCGCCGGCGCCACCGCGCCGACCCTCGCCGGGACCGGATTCGCCTGCGCGAGCACGACCGTCGGGCTCGCCCTCGCCGGCGCCCCGGCGAACGTCCCCGCGCACCTGACCTTCGGCGTCGGCGCGGCGAACCTCCCGTTCCTCGGCGGCACGCTCGTCCCGAACGTCTTCGCGCCGGGCGGCGGACTCGTCACGCTCGCCACGAACGGGGCCGGCGCCCTGTCGCTCTCCGCGCCCCTCCCGGGCGCCGTCCCGTCCGCCGTCTCGGTCCACTTCCAGTTCTGGGTGGCGGACGCCGGAGGCCCGCAGGGGTTCGCGGCGAGCAACGCGATCGAACTCGTCCTGCCGTAGGACGGGGACCGGCGCTCGCCGAACCCCGGGGAGCGGCGGGGCGCCGCGCGGCGCCACGAGATCCGGTAACGTCCACGCGCGGTCCGGCGAC
>JAUIEL010000168.1 GCA_030428825.1 bacterium | reverse complement strand
GCCTTCATCTCGATGTTCGGGTGGATCGAGAGTTCGACGGTCTTCGACTCGACGAGAAGACTCTTCGGGCCACCGACGTTCGGCGCGACGAGTCGGACTTCCAGCAGCGCTCGGAGCGGCTTCATGTAGCCCGGTTCACCAGGGACGAACACGCTCGAGAGATCGACGCCGGTGAAGACGAGAGTTCCCTCGCGCTCTCCGCCGTCGATCTTGTACGTGTCGAACCGCGATCGCTCACGACGCCTCCGTGCGCCGTCCCCGTCCCCGTCCCCGTCCCCGTCCCCGTCCCCGTTGTCACTCCGACTCAACCCGGCCACATCGATCTCGACGATCAGGGGCCGAACCTCCCCCTCGATCCTCCGAGCCTTCGGCGCGGTGATCCGATAGCCGACGTCGACGACTCCCCGCTCGACCGCTCTCTCCAGGGCTTCGAAGTACTTCTTCTCCGCATCCTCCAGGGCAGTCCGCGCCCGCTCGAGCTCCTCTTTCCCCAGATCGCTCGTGAGATCGATCTTCTTCAGCAGACCGGTCAGCCGGGCGTCGGCCAGCTCTCGCCGACGCAGGGCGATCGCGGCCATCCCGAGGTCGATCCGATACAGCGCGTTCGTGGCCACGACCTCGAACGGGCGCCGGACATCGGGCTGCCACGGCGGGATCTCGACGACCCGTTCGGTCGACGGCAGGACGTGTCGATCGAGCGGCCGGTGTACGACCGGGACGACCGCGAAGAGGCGGCGGTGCGGCCGGAAGTCGCCTCCGCGATCCCGCAGCGCCGGCTCGAACGACGGCCGGATCGAGACGACGCAGGGGCGAGAATTCCCGAGGTCGGCCACCAGCGCGGCCGTCGTGCCGGTGAACGCCTGCCGCTTCTCCACGAAGCCACTCTCCGTCGTCAGTGCCATGTCGAAGTCGGCTGGGGAAGTCGTCTCCGCTCCGTACTTCTCCTTCGGCGGCGGCTCCGGCACCAGCACCACGGCCGTCAGCAGCCTCGAGAGCGGCTGCAGATCCTGCTCCTCCTCGGTCGCGACCTGGGCGGCGCGGAACCGCACGCGGAGCCGGTCCGGCCCGGGGAAGCCGACGACCATCGTCTTGTGGGTCCGGAGCCCCTCCAGCTTCTCCGCCTTCTCGACGAGCTGTTTGACGAGGCCCTGGACCCCGATCCCTTCGATCGTCCCCGACGCCTCCAGCGCCGCGGCGAGGCGGACGAAGTCGATCGTGAGCTGGTCGATCGTCTGCGCGGTCTCCGTGGGGGCGACGCTCACCACGCGGTAGTCCGAGCAGCCGGCGCGGGCGCCGACGGCGCCGAACCGGATGTCCGCGATCGCGTCGTACTGATGGAACCGCGTGTACCACCCCGGCTCGACCGTCACCTTGAAGTGGACCTTGTACGGCCGGTACCTCGACGCCTCCGGGTTGTCGAAGTCGAACGCCTCGAGGTTGGTGAACTCCTCGAGGTGGATCATGGTGCTCTTGTACGCCTCCACCAGGCTCGCCACCTGATCGGGCGGGAGCGCCTGGCCGACCTCCGCCGAGCGATCGATCAGCTTGTCCAGCACGCCGGAGAGGACCTCCTCGAGCTGGCTCGGCGGCGCCTCCGGCGGCGTCCCCGATTTCGTCACGCTCTTCGCCTCCGAGACGTGCTGCTTCCAGTTCGAACGGTCCCCCTGGTGCAGGTGATCGCTCGCCGTGACGATCTTCTCGACCGTCGGCAACGCGACCGACAGGGCGCCCGCGAACGACTTGCTCGAGAGGAGCGTCTTCCCGAGCTGCGATCGATGCACGGCCTCGATCAGCTTCTCCTCGCTCCGGTACGGCCCGAAGTCGAGGCGCTTCCCCTCCTCGGTCGCGCCGAGCAGCGGCACGAACAGCGGCGTCGAGATCGTGATGCTCCCCTTCGCCACCTCCTGGGCTTCGTCCGTCCACGGCATGTGCACGCAGGCGGTGACGAGGAGCAGGGCCAGCAGGCCCGTCGAACGTAGAGACATGGAACCCCCTCTTCTTGGCTGGAGCGACCGTTCGGCCGCCGGTCGATCGGCGACTCTAGAGAAGTCACGCGAGATGCGGCGGCCCCTCGCGGCCACGGCACGTCCGCGGCGGACGGCCGACGTCCGCGCCGCCGCACCACCGACGAGGAGAGGAACGACGCCCCGCGCTCGGGCCCGCCAGGTTCCTCCGAACGAGCAGCTCCCTCCCGCGCCGACGACGGCCGGACGCGAGTCGCTGCTATGCTGGGCGGTCGCCCATGCCCGCGCTCGCCCTCGCCCTCCTCCTCCTGACGCCGACCGCCCCCGCTCCGCCGGACGGCGCGCCGCGCTGGACCGTCCTCACCCCGGAGACCGCCACGTCCGAGGGAGGCGCGACGTTCGAGACGCTCCCCGACCGGTCGATCTTCGTCTCGGGCCCGAAGCCGGCGGAGGACGCGTACGAGCTCGAGCTGTTCACCGACCTCTCGGGGATCACCGCGCTCCGCCTCGAGGCGCTGACCGACGAACGGCTCCCGCGGAAGGGCGCGGGCCGGGCGCACAACGGCAACTTCGTGGTGAGCGTCCTCACGCTCGAGGCGCGCTCGAAGTTCGCGAAGCGCTGGGTCCCCGTCCCGCTCGAGAACGCGACCGCGAGCTTCTCGCAGTCCGGCCGGGACGTGGCGACGATGCTCGACGGCAACACCGGCAGCGGCTGGTCGGTCCACCCCGAGATGGCGACGCCGCAGACCGCGGTCTGCGAGACGTCGCGCGACCTGTCGTACGACACCGGGACGTGGCTGCGCGTCCGCATGGAGTTCCGGTTCGGCTCGGCGCACGCGCTCGGTCGGTTCCGGCTGGCGGTCACCGACGCGGCGCGACCGGTCCGCGCCGAGGGGAGCGCCGACGCCCGCGCGTGGCACGAGGTGCAGTCGCGGATCCCGATCGCGCAGGCGAAGGGGATCGACTGGCTGCTCGACCACCAGGAGCTCGACGGCTCGTGGGCGTTCAAACAGGAGGAGCACCGGACCGGCATGACCGGGCTGGCGGTCTACGCGCTCCTGAAGGCCGGCCTGCCGAACGACCACCCGTCGGTGCGGCGCGGCGCCGAGTTCCTCCGCTCGCACGACTCGGTGAAGACGTACTCGATGGCGTGCCACATCATGGCGCTCGTCACGCTCGGCGCCGAGGTGGACCGCGAGAAGGTCCAGCTCCTCTGCGACGAACTCGTGTCGTGGCAGGACAAGGGGGGATACGCGTACCCGACCGGCTCGCTCGACCTGTCGAACACGCAGTACGCGGCGCTGGCGCTCCGGACCGCGGCGAAGGCGGGCCACAAGGTCCCGCGCCCGGTCTGGAACCGGTTCGCGGACTACGCCCTGAAGCTCAAGGAGGAGCACCGCAACCCGTACGCCGCGTGCGGATTCGGCTACCACGGACCGGACGCGCCGTCCGGGAGCATGACCGCGGCCGGGGTCGGCATCCTCGCGATCGTCGACGAGCAGATGCGGCGGAAGCGCGGCGACGTGAAGACCGGGATCCAGCAGGGCCTGCAGTGGCTCGCCGATCACTGGGACGTCCGCCGGAACGTGAAGCCGAGCGCGGAGGAGGGGGAACAGCACCGGTACCTCGGATACTACCTGTACGGCCTCGAGCGGGTCGGCGGCCTGCTCGGCGTCGGGCGCATCGGCGAGCACGACTGGTACCGCGAGGGGGCCTCGTTCCTGACCGAGTCCCAGAAGAAGGAGGGTTCGTGGGCCGCGCCGCGCTGGGGCGAGGAGCAGCCGAACACCTGCTTCGCGCTCCTCTTCCTGTCGCGCGCGACCGGCGCGACGACCGGCGTCTCCGGCGATGCGCGGTCGCGGTCGTACGGCGCCGACGACCCGGACGCCCCGTTCTCCATCCTCGCCTCCGGGGACTCGCCGTTGGCGATGTGGGTGACGTCGTACGGCGCCGAGACGCGCTCGACGCTCGTCCACGAGGGAGAGGAGTCGCCGCGCGTGGCGAAGGTCGTCTGGGCGTACGCGGGCGACCGCACGAGGGACGAGCCGATCCGGTTCGCGACGGTCGAGGGCGACCCGGGGCGCCCCGCGGGCCCGGCCCGGTTCGCGGCGCGGCATCTCTTCCCACGGACCGGCGTGTTCGAGGTCTGGGCCGAGGCGCACGTCGCCGGCCCCGGGGCCGACGCAGGCGATCCCGCGACGTGGACCGTCCTCGAGTCGAAGGCGATCGAGGTCCGGATCACCGACGCGCCCGATCCGATGCTCGTCCGGTACGCCGGCGACGCGCGGCGGAACGTCCTCACGAGGACGCGCGTGCTCGCCCGCGCGTCCAGCCGCCTCGGCGACGGGAACGCGGAGAGCCTCGTCCACGACGACCTCCAGAGCCGAGGGTGGGTCAGCGCCGACGACGACCCCCTCCCGTCGATCGTCCTCGACCTCGAACGGCAGGTCCGCGCCGATCGGGTCCTCCTCTCCCACGCCCGGACCACCGACGCGAACCGGTCGGCCCGCGCGCGGCGCGTGAAGGTCGAGATCAACCGGCGGGAGACGTTCGAGGTCGAGATGGACCCGGACGACCGGCGCAAGACCGTGATCGCGCTCCCCAAGCCGCTGACCGTGCGCCGCCTCGTGGTGCAGGTGCTCGAAGCCACGCCGTCCGCCTCCGACAAGCGCGGGATCGGCTTCGCCGAGATCGAGCTGCAGCTCGACACGAAAGGGAACTGATGGTCCTGACTCCGTCCACGATGGCCCCGCTCGGCTCGAGCGCGCCGGACTTCTCGCTGCCGGACCCCGACGGCCGCGTCGTCTCGAAGGCCGACTTCGCGGGGAAGCCGCTCCTCGTGATGTTCATCTGCAACCACTGTCCGTTCGTGATCCACTTGAAGTCGGCGCTGTCGTCGTTCGCGCGCGAGCAGGCGGCGCGCGGCGTCGCGGTGGTCGCGATCAACTCGAACGACTTCCACGAGGAGAAGTACGCCGACGACGCGCCGGAGAAGATGAAGGAGGACGCGGCGGCGTTCGACTACTCGTTCCCGTACCTCGTCGACGAGTCGCAGGAAGTCGCCAAGGCGTACACGGCGGCGTGCACCCCGGACTTCTTCCTGTACGACGGCGACCACCGCCTCCGGTACCGGGGGCAGTTCGACGGGTCGCGGCCCGAGAACGGGGTCCCGATCACCGGCGACGACCTCCGGGCCGCGATCGACGCGGTGCTCGCGGGCGAGGCCCCGGCGGAGGAGCAGCGGCCGAGCATGGGCTGCAACATCAAGTGGAGGCCGGGGAACGAGCCTCCGTACTTCGGATGAGCCGCCGGCCGGCGCCCGCCGGAGGGACGCTCGTCCTCGCGGCCGCGCTCGCGGGGTGCGCGTCGTCGTCGTCCGACTCCGCCGGCCTCGCGGACCCCGCGCTGCCGCCCGGCGCGCAGGCGATCGCCCTCGACGGG
This sequence comes from bacterium, assembly GCA_030428825.1. GTDB lineage: Bacteria > Planctomycetota > B15-G4 > B15-G4 > JADJEK01 > JAUIEL01. The sequence goes on along the minus strand of JAUIEL010000168.1, from coordinate 5,690 downwards.
ACGCCGCTCTTCCCGGTCCCGATCGCCGACGAGCGGCGGTCGGTCCTCGAGCGGAACCTCGCCGAGGCGCGGGCGGCGTACGCGGCCGACCCGTCCGACGCGGACGCGATCGTCTGGATGGGCCGGCGGCTCGCGTACCTCGGCGAGTTCCGCGGCGCGATCTCGTTCTTCACCGAGGGGATCGCGAAGCACCCGTACGACGCGCGGTTCCTCCGGCACCGCGGGCACCGGTGGATCACGGTGCGGGAGTTCGACCGGGCGGTCGCCGACCTCGAGAAGGCGGCGAGGCTCGTCGAGGGGCGACCGGACGAGGTCGAGCCGGACGGCCGGCCGAACCCGTCCGGGGTGCCGATCGGGACGCTCCACTCGAACATCGACTACCACCTCGCCCTGGCGCACTTCCTGCGCGGCGAGTGGCGGGACGCCGAGCGAATCCACGTCCGGCGCCTCGCCGGGGCGGAGAACGACGACCGGATCTGCTCGAGCAGCTACTGGCTCTACCTGATCCGACACCGGCTCGGCGACGCCGACGGCGCGGCGCGCGTCCTCGAGCGGATCTCGCCCGGGATGGAGCTGCTCGAGAACTTCGACTACCACCGGCTCCTGCTCCTCTACCGGGGCACGCTGCCGGCGACGGCGTTCGACCCGGAGCCCGGCTCGGTCGCCTCGGCGACGGTCGCGTACGGGCTCGCGCAGCACCGGCTGATCGCGGGCGACCGGGAGGGCGGACTCGCCGCGCTTCGGGGCGTGCTCGACGAGCCGGAGTGGGCCGCGTTCGGGTTCATCGCGGCGGAGGCCGACCTGGCCGACCCGACCCGCCTCTCCGCGCTCCCGGTCCGCTGAGCCGCGCGGCGGACGGCGGCCCGCGTCTGCTACGGTGGCGGGCATGGCGATCCGACACGACCTCCCCGCGGAGACCTGGCCCGACGAGGCGACGGCGGCGGCGAGCCGGTGGTTCTCGCCGCTCGCGCTCGGGCCGGTGACCGCGAGGACGCGGACCTGGGTCCCGGCGATGGTCCCGTGGCGCGCGACCGAGGACGGCCGGGTGACGCGGGACGTGCTCGACTGGTACGGACGGTTCGCGGAGGGGCGGCCGGGCGTCCTCGTGGTCGAGGCGACGGGGATCCGCGACGTCCCGAGCGGGCCGCTGCTCCGGATCGGGCACGACCGGTTCGTCGAGGGGCTCGCGGAGCTCGTCGAGACCGTGCGCGAGCGGTCCGGCGGCGCGACCCGGCTCTTCATCCAGGCGATCGACTTCCTCTCCGTGAAGCGACGGCCGCCCCCGGAGAAGTACTTCGGCCGGTTCCTCGCCGTCGACGGCGCGCTCCGGGAGCGGCTCGCCGCCGCGCTCGGGGAGGGGCGGTTCGAGTCGCCCGACGAGACGCCGGAGGAGGAGGTGCGCGCCGCCCTCCTCGCCGCGCCGCGCGAGGTCGTCGAGGCGACGCTCACGGCGCGCCAGCAGGACGAGCTCGACCGCGGATATCGTGAGACCGTCTCGGACCTCCACCTCCCCCACGTCCGGTCGCTCCCCGAGGTCCTCCCGCCGCTCTTCGCGGACGCCGCCGCGCGCGCACGCGACGCCGGGTTCGACGGGGTCGAGCTCCACTACGCGCACGCGTACACGATGGCCGGGTTCCTCTCGCGGCGGAACGTCCGGGACGACGGGTACGGCGGGTCGCGCGAGGGGCGGCTGCGGCTCCCGCTGGAGGTGCTGGCGGCCGTGAGGGCGCAGGTCGGCGGCGAGATCGCGGTCGGTTGCCGCTACCTCACCGACGAGATCGTCGAGGGGGGCTCGCGCGTCGACGACGCCGAGGCGTACGGCGTGGCGTTCGCGGAGGCGGGGATCGACTTCCTCTCGCTGTCGCGCGGCGGGAAGTTCGAGGACGCGAAGCCGCCGCGCGTCGGCCACGCGGTCTACCCGTACACCGGTCCGTCGGGGCACGAGTGCATGCCGACGATCCGCATCGACGAGCGCGGCCCGTTCGGACGGAACGTCGCGGACACCGCGCGCGTCCGCGACGCCGTTCGCGCCGCGGGGTACGAGACGCCGGTCGTCGTCGCCGGCGGGATCGCGACGTTCTCCCAGGCCGAGGCGATCCTCGCGAACGGGCAGGCGGACGCGGTCGCCGCCGCCCGCCAGTCGCTCGCCGACCCGGACTGGTTCGAGAAGGTCCGGCGCGGACGCGGCGACGAGGTGCGGCGCTGCACCTTCACGAACTACTGCGAGGGGCTCGACCAGGTGCACAAGCAGGTGACGTGCAAGCTGTGGGACCGGGAGTTCGAGCGGGGCGACGCGTCGGTCCGGACGAGCGAGGACGGACGGCGGCGCCTCGTCGCGCCGCCGTGGCGAGGGTGACGGGGATGCGAGGGGCGATCGCGGCCGGCGCGGCGTTCCTCCTGCTGATCGTCGCCTGGGCCATCTTCCGGAGCGACGCCCCCGCTCCCTCCGCGACCGCCGAGACGCGGCCCCGGGACGCCGCCGCGGAGCCTCCCGCCGCTCCGACCGCGGCGCCGACCTCGAAGATCCGGGTCGCCGAACCGCCGACCGACCTCGAGGCGCTCGGTGCGACGTCTCCCTTCACGATCGGCGGGTACGTCGTCCGCGGGACCGTGACCGGACCCGACGGAGCCCCCGTCGCACGAGCGACGGTGCGGGTCGGGTGGCGCGAAGACGGCGCCTGGCCTCCGGTCGAGGGGACCCTCACGGCGACGTCCGATGCGGCGGGCGGGTTCGAGATCGAGGCGGACGGCCTGCTCGCGGGGCGGCCGGTCGCGACGAGACTGGCGTTCGTCTTCTCGGGATCGGCCCGCGCGCCCGGCTACCGGACGCCGCCCCCACGGCGGGAGCGATTGAGGAGCCCCCTCGCCACGGTGGTCGAACTCGACCTCGCCCTGGAGGTCGAGTCCGGCGTGACCGGCCGCGTCGTCGACGCGATCGGGCACGCGGTCCCCGGCGCGGAGGTCCACTTCCGCGACGTCGAGGACGGCCCCGAGGTCTCGATCGGCCACACCGACGAGGAGGGGCTCTTCCGGGCGGACGTGCCACGGCCGGCGAGCTGGAGGGTCTCGGCGCACGCCCCCGGCGTCGGGGTCGCCGTCGCCGGTCCGTTCGACCTCGACCCGCACGTCCCCCACCGCCTCCCCGACCTCGTCTGTGACGCGCCGGGCACGCTCGAGGGGATGGCGATCCTCCCGGACGGCGCGGCGGCCAGCGGCCTCGAGGTCCTGGCGTTCCCCGCGTCCGAGATCCGGCGGCCGGCGAGCCACCTCCTCTCGACCCGGTCGCACGTCGGTCCGGAAGCGTTCGAGTCCCTCCCGGGAGCGTGGCCGGCGATCGCGACGGCCGACGCCGACGGGCGGTTCCGGATCGCCGGTCTCGGGCCCGGCACGCACTTCCTCCTCGTCCGCGCCACGGACCCGGCGCCGGACGGCCGGATGCTTCACCCGGCCGGAGCGACCGGCCTCCTGCTCCGCGTCGCGCGGCACCGCGTGATCGCCGACGTGCGGGCGCCGAACGGCGAGCCGGCGAAGGCGCGCGTCGGCTTCGTCCGCGGCTCGACCGGCCTCCCCCCGACCGGCCACGACCCGAAGGGCCGGCCGTGTCACGATCGGTTCGAGTCCGGCGACGTGGTGACGGTCGAGGCGCTCGCGCCCGGGGTCGGGGAGGCGCGCCGGACCGTCGAGCTCGCGCCCGGCGTCCACGAGACGGTGGTCCGCGTCGACCTCGACCCGGTCGCCCGCGGCGCGGGCCGGCTCGTGGTCACCGCCACCGGAGAGGACGGGACGCCCCCGGCCGTCGACCGCGTCCGACTCCGACTGTTCGGCCACGGCGAGGGGACGATGCTCGCCGTGGCCCACGCCGACCTCGAGGTCGACGCCGTCCTCGGCGAACCGATCCCGCTCGACGCCGGGACCTGGACCGGGCGGCTCGTCGACGCGGGGGAGCCGTGGGCGTTCGGGCCGTACCGAGGCTCTTGGTTCCTCCCGGCCGGATTCTCGGTCACGATCGAACCCGGCGCGACGGCGACCGCGGAGCTTCGCCTCGTGGCCGGCGGGCGGATCGGTCTCCTCCTCCGGCGATCCGAACCGACCGGCGAGCCGGAACGCGTGCGGGCCGAAGCGCTCGTGCGCGCCGGCTCCGTCCATGCCGTTCACTTCGTTCGGGAGGAGCGGATCCTCGGCGATCCGTGGCGCCCGTTCGACCACCGCGTGCTCCCGTTCGACGTCCCGCTCGTCGCCACGACCCTCCTCCCCGCCGGCGACGCGACCCTCACCCTCCACGGCCCGGACATCGACCGGATCGTGCGGACGGTCGAGATCGAGCCGCGGAAGACCACCGCGATCGAGCTGACCCTCCCCCGATGATCCCCGAACGGCGTCTCCCCGAACGGCGTCCGACCCCACTCCGCGCGGGTGGTGGGGTCTGACCCCACCCCACTCACCCGGATGACCGCTCGATGACCTCCCTTTGCCTCCCGTTGGCGAGGAAGAGGCGCACCGCACGAGCTCCGCCCGGAGTCGGTCCCGTCCGAGAGGTCCGCAAACGACCCGCATCGGACGATTCGCGAGCGAGGACGTCCGCGTTCGGTGACGAATGAGTGGGGTGGGGTCAGACGCCGCTGCGCGCGCGGAGTGGGGTCGGACGCCGTTCGATGTCTACGGCTCGAAGAACCGGCGATCGCGGCCGCGGTACACCTCGGGGAGGAGGCGCGGCAGGACGGAGATCCCCTCCAGGCCCGCGCCGGCGCGGAGCTCGATCGGGATCCCCTCGTGCGCCTCTTGGAACGACTCCGTGGCCGCGACCCGACGGCGCCACGCCTGCTCGGCCTCGAGCGGCGCGAGCGCGGCGGCGAGGGGGGCGTCGATCCGGCGTTCGAAGCGGCGCCGCTCGCCGTCGACCTCCAGCTCCCAGGTCAGGCGGTCCTCGTGGCGGCGGAACCCGGGCGGCTCGACCTCGCCGTTCGCGTGGCGGCCGTCGACCAGGTGCGTCGGGAGACCGAGCGCGTCCGCCAGCGGGGCGAGCGCGGTCGCCGGGAGCGCCGGCGTCCGCTCGTCCGCCGTCGCGTCGAACTCGGCGAGCCGCTCTCTCGCGCGCGCGCCGCCCTTCGTCGCGGCGGACCGTTCGGCGAGTTCCGCGAGCGCGGCGCGGCGGACGCGCTCCGCCGGGATCGCGTCCGCCCGGAGATACGCCGCCTCCGACGCGTCGTCCTCGAACTCGGCCAGCTCCTCCTCGTCGAACGACGGGACCCCACGCGCGGTCGTGTACGCCCGCTCCGCCTCGCCCCGGTCGACGTACCGGTCGACGAGTCGCCGGAGCGCCCGCTCGCGATCCGCCGGCTCCAGCGCCGTCCACTGCATCGCGGCGAGCGCGTCGACGACCGGCCGATCGTCGACCGGCCGGCCGATCGCGAGCGACGCGGCGCGCGCCAGCGTCGCCGGGACCCAGAAGATCGGTGTCAGGAGATCGGTCGCCCGGAACCCCCCGGGGTCCGCCGCGATGCGGTAGCGGGCCCGCGGGTCGGTCTCCGGCCGCTCCCCGGTCCAGAGGAACCGCCGCCGCCGCGCCGCCACCTCCTCCTCGGCGGCCCGGACCGCGCGCCACGGATCCCGGGGCTCCCACGACGCGGCCGCGCGACGGAGCGACGCGGCGACCTCGCCCCATCCCTCGCGCTCGGCCGCCGCCGCCAGCT
>JAUIEL010000167.1 GCA_030428825.1 bacterium | reverse complement strand
GGTCGTCATCTGCGGGTTCGGCGAGGTCCGCTTCCAGAACGTGTAGAGGCTGCGCCGCCAGAGCGCGTCCCCCTCGTCCCGGCGGAAGACCTGGGTGTTCGAACTCCCGCCGATCGAGACCTCCCTCCAGAGCCCGTCCGGCTGGTACGGCCGGACGCTCGGGCCGCCGACCCGTTCGACGAGCAGGCCGGAGAGGTGCAGCGCCTGGTCGCGGATCAGCTCGGCCGGGAGCCGCCGGCGCGGGAAGCGGGTGAGGAGCCGTCCGTCCGGATCGCCCGCGGCGGCGGCGGGAGTCGTCACCGACGACTGGCGGTACGCCGAGCTCGTGACGAGCCGGCGGAGGAGGCGCTTCTGGTCCCACCCCTCGGCGACGAAGCGCGTCGCGAGCCAGTCGAGGAGGTCGGGGTGGCTCGGCCAGTCCGCCTGCCGTCCGAAGTTCTCAGCGGTCGCGACCAGTCCGACGCCGAACAACATCTGCCAGAGGCGGTTGACGTGCACCCGCGCGGTGAGCGGGTGGTCGTCGCGGACGAGCCACCGCGCGAACCCGAGCCGGTCGTTCGGGGCCCCGTCCGGGAGCGGGAGGTCGAAGAGCGCCGGCGGCCTCCGCTCGACCGGGCGGTCCGGGTCGGCGCCGTCGTACGCGCCGCGCGCGAGGACGAACGTCGGCGTCGGCTCTTCGTTCTCCTTCATCACCAGGACGGGGACCGCCTCCTCCTCGAGCGCGGCGACGGCGGCGGCGGTCCGCTCGACCTCGCCGGCGAGCGCGGCGTACGTCGGCGACCGATCCCTCCCCCAGGTCGTCAGGAACCGCTCGGAGAGGACGGCGTCGCGGCGGTCGGCGGGGACGAAGGCGGCCGGCGCGAGCAGGCCGGGCGCCTCCTCGTCCGGCGTGGCGGCGTGGTAGAAGCCGGCCGGCCCGGCGTTGTTCACGATCTTCACGCAGAGGACCGACTCGCCGGCGGGGACGGCGACGGTCACCCGGTCCTGGTCGGGGGCGACGCCGCGGAGCGCCGGGTTCGCGAGGACCTCCTCGCCGTTCAGGTAGACCTGGATCGCGTCGTCGCTGCCGACCGAGAGGGCGAGCGCGCGCGGGACCGGCGTCCGGAGCGTCCGCGCGAAGTAGAACGCGCGCCGCTCGCCGTCGAGCCGGTGGGGGACCCCGTCGACGAGGTCGGGCCGGTGGCGCCACGGGACGTCGCCGAACCGGTGGTCGCGGTCGATCGAACGGACGTCCTCCGGGCCGAACCGCGCCGCGAGGAGCGCCTCGAAGTCGTCTCCGGTGAACGGGCCGGCCTGCCACCAGTCGCTCGACACCAGCGGGAACGCCTCGAGCGACGTCGGCGTGGCGCGCGCGAGCGAGACCCGGGGGCGGCCGACGACGTGGTGGCCGTACCGGCTCCGGTACTCGACGGTGACGGTGACGTCCGTCCCCCCCTCGAACCCGAACGGCCCGGCGGCGACGAGCAGCGCGGTCCGATTCTCGATCCGCTGGTGGCCCGCGAGCGCCCAGCCGTCGCCGTGCGCGCCGGTCGCGTTCAGCACGTCGAAGTCGCCGTTCGGCTGCTCGTGGTCGGCCCAGGCCCAGGCCCACTCGATCGGCCGCGACACGTCCGGGTCCGCGACCGACGTGGCGACGGCGCGGATCGCGCTGACGACCGCGTTGCCGCTGGAGTTCCACCCGACGCTCTCCTTCGGGTGGCTCGGGTCGGTCAGGGCCTCGTACCGGACGAGGTTCAGGTCACGGGCGTCGGTCCGGAGCGTGAACGTGTGGGTGTCGTACCCCGGGCGCTCCCCCTCGAACCGGACCGATCCGTCCGGCTGCTCGACCGGCGTCGACCCCTCGGCCGAGCGGACGTCGACCAGCGCCGCCTCGACCCACTCGACGGCGTGGTCGCGACGGAACGCCGCCTCCCACGTCCCGAGCTCCGGCTCGGCCTCGGAGAGGGCCGCCGCCGCCGCGTCGCGCTCGCGCGCGGCGATCGCCAGCCGGGCGTCGAGGTCGGGCGGGCGGAAGAGCAGGCGGGCGGGGTAGGCGCGCGCCTGCTCGAAGTCGTTCGGGTAGACGCCGCGCTCGTCGACGGAGTTGAAGTAGGCGAAGAGCGAGTAGTAGTCGTCCTGCGTGATCGGGTCGTACTTGTGGTCGTGACAGCGGGCGCAGGTGAACGTCAGGCCCATGAGGGAGGTCGCGACCGTCTCGATCCGATCGGCGACCGCCTCGACGCGGTACTCCGGATCGAGCGCGCCCCCCTCGTCGTTGATGTTGTGCATCCGGCAGAACGCGGTCGCGATCCGCCGGTCGGTCGTGGCGTCCGGGAGGAGGTCGCCGGCGAGCTGCTCGACCACGAACCGGTCGTACGGCAGGTTCTCCGTGAACGCCCGGATCACCCAGTCGCGGTACGGCCAGATCGTGCGGACGTTGTCGTGGTGGAAGCCGTTCGTGTCCGCGTACCGGGCGGCGTCGAGCCAGACGAGCGCCATCCGTTCGCCGAAGCGCGGCGAGTCGAGCAGCGCGTCGACCCGCCGTTCGTACCGGTCGGGGCGGTCGTCCGCGAGGTAGGCGTCGAGCTCCTCGGGGGTCGGGGGGAGGCCGGTCAGGTCGAGGTGGATCCGGCGCGCGAGCGTGGCCGGGTCCGCGTCCGGGGACGGCGCGAGCCCCCGCCGCTCGAGGGCCGCGAGGACGAAGCGGTCGACGTCGGTCCGCGGCCACGCCTCGTCCTCGACCGCGGGGACGGCGGGCGTCGTCGGCGCGACGAACCCCCAGTGCCGCTCGAACGGCGCGCCCTCCGCCACCCAGCGGCGGAGCACCTCGCGCTCCTCCGGGGAGAGGGCGAGCCCGGACTCGGGGGGCGGCATCCGGCGGTCGGGAGCGTCCGCGTCGATCCGGCGGACGAGCGCCGAGCCCGCGGGATCGCCGGGAGCGACCGGCGGCCCGTGACGTCTCGCTTCGGTCAGCCCGTCCCAAGTGTCGAGGCGGAGCCGCGCCTTCCGCGCGTTCGCGTCGAACCCGTGGCAGGGGAAGCAGCGGTCGGAGAGGAGCGGTCGGACGTCCCGGTTGAACCGGAGCGGCTCGCGTCCGACCTCCGCCGGCTCGGACCGGGCGAGGGAGACGAGCAGGGCGGCCAGGGCGGCGGCGGCGGGGACGCGGCGCATCCTCCCATCCTACTCTCACCCCGCGCGGGAGGAACGGGGCCGGGCACGATCCTCCCGGCGTGGCGGAGGAGGCCGGCGGCGCGGGGCGGGAGGGAACGGCGCCGCGCACCGCTCCCTCCCGGGACGGTCACTGGAGCCGGAGCTCGTGGCCGTCGGTCGCGGCGAAGGCGCCGTTGTTCGTGTTCGCCGAGAGGGCGGCGGCCTGCAGCATGATGCTGGTCCCCGCGGCGACCGGCGGGACGACGAGGCCGAACGAGACGCCGCCCGGCGGCACGACGAGCGGCCAGCCGAACGCCCCCTGCGTGACGATCACCGCGGCGGCCGGGTCGAAGTGGATCCCGGGGAGCGGGGAGGCCGGCGTCGTCCCGGTCGGGAACGCGGAGAGGGCGAGGACGAGCGGCGCGCCGGTCAGGGTCGCCTCCGGAGAGTCGACGCCGATCGAGAGGACGTCCCCCGCGGAGAGCGACTTCACGTCGCCCGCGCTCGGCACGGCGTTGACGCCGGTCGAGAGCTCGAGGTCGTCCCCGGTCCCCGGCCACGTCGCCGGCGGCGTGACGTGGAGCGTCCCCTTCATGCCGTGCAGCTCGTGCTCGAGGCAGAAGTACGGCTGCATGCCCGCCGCGACCGGCGTGAAGGAGAACGACTCGCCGGCGGTGAACAGCGTCTGCTGGAACTGGACGCCCGCGTTCACGTCGCCGGAGCCGGTCCCGCTGGTGACGGTGTGCGGCGCCATGTGCCCCGCGATCCAGCGGACGGTCTCGCCGAGCTCGAGCATGGTGACGTCCGCTCCGGTGACGCCGTCGAAGAACCGGTGGTGGTGGGCGAACACGACGTGATCGGCCGTGTCCGGCTTGACCAGCAGCAGCCCCGTCATGCCGTGCGCCTCGTGCTGGACGCAGTAGTACGGGATCACGCCGACCGACGTCGGCGTGTACGTGAACGACTGCCCCTCGGCGAGGGACTGCTGGAAGAGCGCGCCGGACGCCGCGTCCGACGAGCCGGTCCCGCTGGTGACGGTGTGCGGGGCGTGGGCGCCGGCGGTCCAGCGGACGGTCGTGCCGAGCGTGATGCTGGTGACCGACGTGCCGCTCACGGAGTCGGTGAACGAGTGGTGCGCCGCGACGACGTCGTGGACCTGCGCGGACGCGGGGACGGAGAGCGCGGCCAGGGCGGCCGAGAAGGCGAAGGCGAACTTCATGATCGAATTCCTCGTGCGGGTCGCCCCGGCGGTTCGACGGGACGACGGAGATCACCCGCGGGCCGATCGCCGGCGGGGAGTCGGGACGGACCGCGCGCCCGCGCGCCGGACCGTCCGGCGCGTGCGGGGGCGCGACCTCAGGAGCGCGGCACGAGGGAGGGGCGAGGAGGGGGAGGATCGACCTCGTCGGAGCGGGAGGTCGGAGCGACCGCCGCGAGCGCGCGGAGCGGCTCGGAGGCGCGGTCGGGGAGGGTCTCCTCCGCCGCCTCGGCGGGTCGGCGGGGGTCGCCGAGCGCGAGGCCGGCGGGGCCGTGCGGGGCGTGCCCGCAGGAGCAGCCGTCGTCCGCGTTCACCCCGCCGTCCCGTTCCGGGGACGGCGCGGGGGCGGCCGGCGCGTCGGCGTCCTCGCAGCACGTCGACCCGCCCGCGTCGTCGGCGCCGCAGCACGTGACGTTCGGACAGTTGGCTTCGCAGCCGCAGACGCCCGGGAGCGCCGCCGCGAGCCAAGAGAACGCGGGGACGGCGGGCACGGCGACCAGCAGGGTGACCAGGCCGGCGATCCAGGCGTTCGGTCTCACGGTTCGACGGGACACGCCGTCAGGGTACCCGACGTCCGGCGATGGGAAAGGGGGCCGCCGGCCCGCGCGTCATTTCAGGTACCCGAGCGCGCGGAGCTCGGCGAGCAGCTCCTCGGGGAGGTCCTCCGGGTCGAGGTCGTCGGCGCCGACGCGGTGGCCGACGTGCGTCGCCGACCAGCGGAGCGCCTCGTCGCGGAGCTCGCGCGCGACCGTCGCGTGGTCGTCCGCGACGTTCCGCTCCTCTCGCGGGTCGACCGACAGGTCGTACAGCTCGAGCGGCGGGAGGTCGAAGAAGCTCGGCGACCGGAGGTTCACGACCAGCTTCCACTTCCCGCGCACGATCGAGACCGCGATCCCGGCCCCCTCGTGGAGGATGCGCGCCGACTCGTCCTCGACCTTCTCGGCGAACGCCGGCTCGTCCTTCCAGCTCCGCGGGTCCTCGACCAGCGGGAGGAGGCTCCGGCCCCGGAGGTCGTCCGGGCCGGCTGCCTCGAGCCCGACGAGTTCGAGGAGCGTCGGGTAGATGTCGATCGACCGGACCGGCGACCGGACCCGCGCCGCCTCGGGGAGGAGGCCCGGCGCGTGGATCAGCAGCGGTACGTGGATCATCTCGTCGTAGAGCGAGTAGCCGTGGCTCGTCCCGCCGTGTTCGTAGAACTCCTCGCCGTGGTCCGAGGTCAGGACGAAGACGAAGTCGTCGCCCCACGCCTCGCGGCACCGCTCGAACAGCCGCTCGATCTCGTGGTCGTTCGCCCGGACGTCCGCGTCGTACAGGTCGCGGCCGTGCGCGATGAACGGCTCGACGTCGACGCCCGCCTCCTCGAAGTTCCTCGCCGTGACGTGGTTGCCGGGGATCCCCGGTCGGGTCGCGAGGAGCGCCTTCCACTCCTCGCGGTACGGGTCGTCCCGCGCCGGGTCCGCGTACTCGGCCCGGAACGGCGCCGCCGGCTCGTACTCCTCGTGCGGGTCGACGCTGTGCACGTAGAGGAAGATCGGGCGGCCGTCGTCCTCGCGCCGGTCGAGCCACCGGAAGACGTGCTCGTTCAGCGCCTTCGCCGAACCGCTGGCGTGATGGATCGGGTCGGCGCGGTTCACCTCCCCCGACTCCGTGAACCACTCGAACCCCTGCGTGTAGTGCGACCACCGCCCCATGATCGGGTTCGCGGAGAACCCGGCCGTCGCGTACCCGCCCTCGTGGAGGACCTCGGGGAACGTGACCACCTCGTCCGCCAGCCGTCCGAACAGCGTCACGACCCCGTGCTCGGGCGGCGGCCGCGAGGTGAGGATCGACGCCATCGACGGCTTCGTCCACGGCGCCTGCGCGTAGCAGCGATCGAACACGATCGACCGGTCGGCCAGCTTCGACAGGAACGGCGTCGTCTCCCGCTCGTGTCCGTACAGGCCCATGCGGTCCGCCCGGCAGGTGTCGACCAGGTAGAACAGCACGTTCCGCGGCCGGGCGCCCCCCGGAGGATCGTCCGCCGCCGCGGCGGAGAGGGGGGCGAGCGCAAGGAGGAGGAGGAGCCGGAGGGGGCGAGACGTCATGGGAGTTCCTCGTCGTTCCCGCGGAAGGAGGTCGGCTCCACTCTTCCGCCGAGCCGCCGGGATGTTCAAGCGATTTCCGACCGGACGGCGGGCCGGGCGCGAGAGCGGTCGCCGTCCGTCGAGGGACCGCCGTGGCCCCGCGGGAGTTCCTCGACGGGCTGGTAGGCTGTCGCCTCGAACGAACCGACCGGCCCGCGTTCCGGGAGACCCACTGGGAGTCGAACCATGCAGATGTCCCTCCGCCTCGTCCTCCTCGTCGCCGTGACGCTCCCCGCGTGCGAGTCGCTCGACTCGATCGGCGAGGCGACGGGGACCGACATGTCGGCGCTCTCGGCCGACGGCCTGACCGGACAGCTCCGCGCCGTCGCCGACGAGTTCCTCTCGGCGCGCGGCGTCGAGCTCCCGAGCGACGTCGCCTCCCTCCTCGACGAGTTCATCCAGGGAGGCGCGGACCGTCTGATGCAGAGCGACTTCGCGGCGGCGAGCCTCTCCGACGCGAAGGCGAACCTCGTGACGTTCCTCGAGCAGTTCCTCGAGGCGGCGGGCGCGGGGAGCGGCGAGCAGGCGCTGCAGGCGACGGTCGAGACGTTCGACCAGGTGAAGGCGCAGGTCTGTCCGCTCGAGCCGTTCTGCGCCTGACCGATCGGTCCGGGGTCGCCGCGCTCACTCGCCGCGCACGACGCGGTCCGGGAGCGAGACGACCCCTCCGCCGCGCGCCTCGACCGGTCCCTTCACCTCTCCGCCGACCGCCTCCACGAGGATCCGCGCGCCGGTCGACGCCTCGAGGCGGGTGACGTCGCCGAGGAACCGCCCGACGAACATCGAACCGCTGCTCGCCCAGAGCGCGTGACGGAACGTGCCGTCGAGGTCGACGTCGTTGCAGGTGAAGGTGCTCGCCTTCTGCAGCGCGATCGCGGAGTGGTTCTCCCCCCGGACGTGGATCACGGCGTCCTCGGCGAGGACGTGGCCGTCGTGCTCCAGGCCGATCGGCGTGTTCCGCGGGTCCTTCGCCACGAGCGTCGTCTCGGTGCCGAGCAGGTCGATGCGCCCGCTCGAGTTCACGGCGAGGTTGTTGCCGGTGGTCCACGAGGTGATGCGCGCCGACGCGCAGCCGAGGCGGATCTGTCCGTAGTAGCGGCACGAGAGCTGGCCGTTCCCGACGTCGAGCGTCGCTCCGTCGCGCCGGTCGAACGCGACGACGCCGTGGTCGGTCGCGAGGATCCCGCAGAACGTCTCGTCCGCCGCGTCGTCGTGCAGGTGCTCGTTCAGCTCGATCGCGCCGCGCAGGGTCGCCCGGCCGCCGCGGGTGGCGAAGATCCCCTCGCCCGAGAGGCTGCGGATCCGGAAGCGGACGTCCTCGAGCACGACCTCCGCCGTCCCCTCGACCTCGACGCCGCGACGCTGCGCGGTCGAGAACGTCCCGACCTGCAGGTTCGCCAGGTGCCAACGCCCCTCGGTCGCGTGGACGAGCCGCCGCTCCCCCTCCCAGGCGAGGACGGCCCGCGCGTCGGGCGACGGTCCGCGCAGGGTGACGGTCGCGCCGGGGAGCATCCGCCGCATCAGGACGAGCGTCGCGTCGGGCATCCCTTCGCCGCCGGTCGATCCGTAGGTCCCCGCGGCGAGCGCGATCGTCCACGCGTCGGCGAGCGGGTCGGGGAGGCGGGCGACGGCGGCGGCGATCGTCCTCAGCGGACGTCGGGACGAGCCGTCGCCGCGGTCGCGGCCGCGCTCCGGGTCGACGTGGAGGGTCTCGGCGCTCGACGACGGCGACGGCGCGAGAACGGCGAGGGTCGCGAGGAGGGCGAGTGGGATGCGCACGGGACGGCCTCCGTGGTCGGGGGTGGAGCCGCATCGTAGGCGGCGCCGCCGACGGTCACCGTTTCCGTCGTCGCGTCACCCGCCCGTAGCGCCGGACCGGAGGTGGGCTCGGCGAACCCCGTCGAGACGTCCCCGGCGCGCGGATCGGTCGGCTCCGGCCGCGGTGGATCGCGCCGGCCCGGAACGTGCGTGGGGACTCCGGTCCGTCTCGAACCCCGGCCCGGGAGCCGCCTCATGTCGCCCTCCTCACGCTTCGCTCCGTTCGCCCTCCTCACCTTCCTGGCCGGCGCGCCGGGACCCGACGCCTCGGCGCAGGAGGTGGTGCATCAAGTCGACGGCGCGTTCGGCGCGGCGGTCGGCGGGGCGAGCGACGCGATCGACGACGTCGACGGGGACGGCGTGCCCGACTTCGTGATCGGCCCGCTCGGTCCGGGCGCGATCACGATCCGTTCCGGGAAGACGGCGGGCGTGATCGTCTCGATCCCGGCCGGGGCCGGCTTCTCCGACGTCGCGCGTGGCGGAGACCTCGACGGAGACGGCACCGAGGACCTGGTCGTCGGGTACGGAGTGTCCTCGACGTCCAACCACGTCGCGGTCCACTCCGGGAAGGACGGCGCGCTCCTGTTCTCGGTCCCGGCGGACGGTTTCCGGGTCGCCGGCGCCGGCGACGTCGACGCCGACGGGACGCTCGACCTCCTCGCCGCGGGTCGGCAGATCCCGCCGTTCGCGGGGATGATCGTCCCGATCGAGACGCGCGTCGTCTCGGGGGCGACCGGGGCGTTCCTCCACGCGTACTCGTCCGCGCCGACGCTCGGCGGGGGCGCGCACGTCGCCGCGGCGGGGGACGTCGACCTCGACGGGTTCGACGACGTCCTCCTCGGGAACTCGCCGCTCGCGTCGCTCGGACTCCCGCCGACCGTCGACACCGTGTCGGGGAAGACGGGCGCCGTGCTCTTCTCGTCGACCGGCGCGCCCGGAGCGTTCCTCGTGCATCTCGACTCGGCGGGGGATCGGAACGGCGACGGAGTTCCCGATCCGGCGCGGATCGTGTCGCGGCAGGAGCCGGACGGGACGCGCCGGCCGCGGTTCGAGTTCGTCGACGGGGCGTCGGGCGCCCTGTCGTTCGCGTTCGAGGCGGAGACGACGTTCGGTTCCGGCGACGGCGTCTCGGTCGGGGCGGTGGTCGGCGACGTCGACGGCGACGCGATCGCCGACGTGGCGTACGGGCTGTCGAACGGCCAACCCGGGACGGGGGCGGGGTGGATCGAGGTCTTCTCGGGCGCCGACGGGGAGCTCCTGTTCGTCCTCACGGGGGACGGAGACGAGGACGTGTTCGGCGTCTCGGTGTCGGCGGCGGGGGACCTCGACGGCGACGGGCGATCCGAGCTGATCGCCGGGGCGGCCGGCTCGGAGCCGGCGGGGAGCGGCAGCGAGTCCCGGGTGGTTCGAAGCCTGACCATGACGACCGCCGCCGTCGACGGGTGCGCCGGGAGCGGGGGAGTGGCGCCGCGGCTGCGCACGTCGGGGTCGTTGGCGGTCGGGACGCCGGAGTCGTTGCGGGTGAAGGACGCGCTCGGCGGGAGCGTGGCGTGGTTCCTGATCGGCACCGGGCCGGCGGCGGTCGATCTCGGCGCGGGGTGCACGCTCGCGGTGGCGCTCTCGCCGGCGGTGCTGAACGGTCCGTTCGCCGTGTCGCCGGGACGTCCCGGGGCGGGCGAGACGGAGTGGATCGAGACCGTGCCCGCCCACGCGTCCGGTTTCCTCTACCGCGCCCAGGCGTTCGTCCTCGACGCCGGCTCGCCCCTCGGGTTCGCGGCGACCGGCGCGATCGATCTCGTGGTCCCTTGAGCGGCGGGGCGATCGGGTATCCTCCGGCGGTCCGAACGGAGGATCCCCATGAAGCGTCTCGTCGCGCCCGGTCTCGCGGCCACCCTCTTCTTCGTCGGCGCCGTGGAGGCGCGAGGTCAGTGCGCCTGGGGAAGCTTCGACGTCTCCCGCGTCAACTACCCGGGCGGCGAGCTGGTGACCGGGAACCACTCGATCCTTCGTTCGATCGTCACGCAGGCGGGGGGCGTGCTCGCGCCGTCGACGCCGACGCTGACGTCGTCGTACCTCGCGGGCGTCGACGTCTTCTACACGTCGCTCCTGAGCAACTCGACCGGCGCGCTCTCGCCGGCCGAGCAGACGGCGCTCGTCGGGTGGGTGCAGGGCGGCGGGACCCTCGTCGTCACCGGAGACATCTTCCCGCTGGCGGCGTACGACTCGTTCACCGCGCCGTTCGGCGTGACGAACTACACGTCGATCTCGACCTCGGCCACGGGGGCGCCGGTCCCGCCGGTCCACCCGATCACGGACTCGATCACCGCGTACCGGTACGTGACGAACTGCACCTTCACCTACGGATCGGACGCGCAGCTCCTCGGGAACGACTCGGCGGGGAACCCGTTCCTGGTCGTGCTCGAGCCGTCGACCGGCTACTTCGGCGGCGGCCGGATCGTGGTGTTCGGGGACCACAACATGTTCACCGACACGTACATCTCGTCGAACGACAACGGCGCGCTGGCCGGGAACCTGGTCGAGTGGGCGTGCGACGCGGGCTCGCCGCTCTGCCCCTCGGACTTCCCGACCTGGGCGAACTACGGCGCCGGGTGGCCGGGCACGAACGGTGTCCCGTCGCTCGTGCCGACCGGGAACCCGACGGTCGGGCAGCCGCTCGGCCTCCAGATCGGGAATTCGCTCGGCGCTCCGACGACCGGCTACCTCCTCCTCGGCGCGGCGCCGGCGACGCAGCCGACGGCGCTCGGCGGG
>JAUIEL010000166.1 GCA_030428825.1 bacterium | reverse complement strand
CGGCCCTCGCGATGCGCGCCGTCCCCGACGCCCGTCCGCTCGGCGGCTATCTCGAGGACCGGTTCGCCCCGGGGGACGGCCGCGGCGCGGAGAAGCGGCCGTGGGTCGAGGCGGCGGCGCGGCTCCTCGCTCGCCTCCACCGCGCGGGCTTCGACCACCGCGACTTCCACGGCGGGAACCTCCTGGTCGAGGGAGGGGCGAGCGGCGACGGCCGCGGGCTCGTCGTCGTCGACCTCCACCGGGTCGCGCGGACCTCCAGGATCTCGTCGACGCGGAGCGTGCGCGCGCTCGCCGACCTCCTTCACACCCTGCGGTTCGCGATCGACCCGGCGGAGACGCGCGCGGCGGTGGCGGCGTACCTCGACGGGATCGGCGCGCCGCGCGGCGACGCGGACGTCGAGCGGCGGACGAGGCTGGTGGAGCGCGCGATCGACCGGCGCGAGGCGCGTCGTCGGCGGAGCCGCACCCGGCGCTGCCTGCGGGACGGCTCCGAGTTCCGGCCGGTGGCGGCGGGGGGCGTGCGGGGGTTCCAGCGGCGCGACGTCGGGTCCGAGGCGCTGTTCGACGCGATCGCGGCGGCGCGGGAGGCGATCGACGGCGGCGGCGACGCGGCCCGATCGATCGCGCGGCGCTCGTCGGTCGCCGTGGCCGCGGCGGACGGGCGCGCGCTCGCCGTGAAGCAGTACGAGGGGGACGGGACGCGGTCACCGCGCGGCCGGGTCACGCGCGGCCGGGCCGGGCGGGCGTACGTGGCGGCGCACGGACTCGCGGTGCGCGGCGTGCCGGTCCCCGCGGCGGTCGCGTGGCTCCGGACGCCGGACCGGGCGTTCCTCGTCGTGGACGAGGTGGTCGGCGCCGTGCCGCTGTCGGCGGCGTCGTTCCGGCTCTCTCCCGGCGGCGCGGACGAGGCCCGGGCGGGTGACGCCGCGGCGGCGGTCGCGGAGCTGCTCGTCCGGCTCGCGGCGAGCGGCGCGAGCGTGAACGACCTGTCGCCGAAGAACGTCCTGCTGCAGCTCCCCGAGGACGGAGCCGTCCGCGCGTGGCTCTGCGACTTCGACGGCGTGCGGCTCGAGCGGCGGCCGTCGCGCGAGCGGTGGCTCCGCGCGCTCGGGCAGTTGAACGATCTCGATCCGTCGATCGGGGCGCGGCTCCGGCTCGCCGTCCTCCGCCGGCTCGTCGCGAGCGTCCCGGCGCTGCGCGCCCGCGGCACGGCCCGGGAGGTCTGGAGGCGGACGGCGGCCCGCGCCGCCCGCACGCTTCGCGCGCCGTCGTCGGCGTCGCTCGCGGGGGCGGCGACGTGAGGCTGCTCCACACCTTCAGCAACTGGAAGTGGACCGGCCCCGCCGAGCCGGCGGTCCGTCTGGCCGCGCGCCTCGCCGATCGCCACGACGTGTCGTTCGCGTGCGGTCGGTGTCCGTACCCGGACCTCGAGAACCGCGTCGCCGCCGCGGCCCGCGCGGCGGGCCTGCCGCTCCTCGACGACCTCGTCCTGAAGAAGCACTTCGACCTCCTGAACGGCGCGCGCGATCTCCGGCGGCTGACGGCGACGCTCCGCGACGGGTCGTTCGACGTGGTCCACACCCACCTCCTGAACGATCACCTCCTCGCCGGCGCGGCGGCGAGGCGGGCCGGGGCGCCGCTGGTCTTCCGGACGGTCTACGGCGGGCGCGACCTCTCGTCGCCGATCCGGCGGCGTCTCGCGTTCGGGCGGTGCACGGACGGCGTGATCTCCGCGTCGGCCGCCGCGGACGAGGAGGTGCGGCGGCTCACCGACGTCCCCGCGGAGCGGCGGTTCGTGATCCCCGGCGCCGTCGACACCGACCGGTTCTCGACCGACGCGCTCTCGCCCCGCCGCGAGGAGGCGCGCCGGGAGCTCGGCCTCGCCCCGGACCAGGTGGCGTTCGGGATCGTCGCCCGGGTGCAGCGGCACCGCCGGTACGAGCTCCTGATCGAGGCGCTGGCGCGCGTGGCGGCGCAGGACGCGCAGGCGGTCCTGGTGATCGTCGGGCGCGGCACGCACTTCGACGAGATCGTCCGCGAACCGCTCTCCCGACTCGGCCTGGACGATCGCGTCCGGCTGGCGGGGTACCGCGAGGGGGGGGAGTACGACGCGGTCCTCTCGGCGCTCGACGCCGGCTTCTTCCTGGTCCCCGGGAGCGACGGCTCGTGCCGCGCCGCGCGCGAACTCGTCGCCTGCGGCCTGCCGCTGATCGTGACGCGGCGGCCGCCGCTCCCCGAGATCGTCGCCGACGGCGTCAGCGGGTACGTCGTCGACGAGCGGGTCGACGCCCTCGCCGACGCCTGGCTGGCGCTGGTGAGGAACGCGTCGGTCCGCCGGGGGATGGCGTCCGAGGCGCGCCGGCGCGCCCGGAGCGAGTTCTCGCTCGACGAGCAGGTCCGGCGGGTCGAGCGCGCGTACGAGTCGGTGCTCGGGCTCGGGCGGAGGCGGGCGTGAAGCTCCTGATCTCCGCCCCGGGCGGCCCGCCGCGGTTCGTCGGCGAGCAGCTCCTCGCCGCCGCGCGTCGTCTCGGGCACGACGCGGCGCTCTTCGACCATCCGGCGTCGCGCGATCCGACGCTGGAGCTCCCCGCGGCCGCGCGACGGACGGCCGCGGAGATCGTGCTGCTGGTCGAGCCGGATCGCGAGGATCCCGCGACCCTCGAGGCCGTCCGGTCGCGGGGCGCGCGCGTCGTCGCCTGGCTCGCTCCCGCGGCGGACGACGCGCCGCGCTGGCGGCGGGCGCGGCGGACCTGGATCGCCCGCGCGACGGACGCGGTCTTCGTGACCGACGCGTCGGAGGTCGCCGGCCGGTGCGATCGGACCGGCCGACCGGCGCGCGTCGTCGGCCGCGGGCACGACCCGGAGACGCTCGGCGTCGGCGGCGCCCCGCCCGGGGCGTCCCGGACGTCGGGGGAACGGATCGCCCTCCGGGCGGCGGACGACCCGCTCCGGCTCGGCCGGGCCGCCGTCGGCGCGGGCCTGATCGGTCTCGGCGACGCGGGGGCGTTCCCCACCGGCGTGCCGGTCCACCCGCTCGAGTCGGCGGGCGCGTTCGCCGGCTGGATCTCCGGCCGGACGTACTTGGTCGGGGCGCGCGTCTCCGGAGGGGGACCGCCGAGCGTGTTCGACGACGCGGCGGCGGTCCGCGCGGCCGGCGCGACGATCGAGCGCTGGGCGGCGCACGCCTCCGCGCCGGACGCGCCCGAGCGCGCGGGAGGGTCGTCCGAGGCGAGCACGTTCGAGCGCCGCCTCGAGCGGCTCCTCGCGTCGGACGGAGGCGCGCCGTGACCCGCCGCCTCCTCGCCGCCGCGCTCCTCGCACCGCTCGTCCTCGC
Organism: bacterium; assembly: GCA_030428825.1. Classification (GTDB taxonomy): domain Bacteria; phylum Planctomycetota; class B15-G4; order B15-G4; family JADJEK01; genus JAUIEL01. Next base: position 7,790 of record JAUIEL010000166.1, on the reverse strand, counting down.
CGGGTGCGGGACGCCGACCCGGGTCGAGCCGACCCCCTCGACCCCGGCCCCGGTCCGCCCGCCGCGGTCGGCGCCGACGGAGGTCGCGCCGCCGCCCCCGCCGCCCGCCCCGACGTTCCGCCCGCCGGCGTCGCGCCCGGAGTCGAGGCCGGCGCCCGCGCCCACGGACCGCTCGCTCGCGGGGCGCGTGGTGGTGGTCGACGCCGGCCACGGCGGCGTCGATCCGGGGGCTCGGTCGTCGTACGGCACCGAGAAGGAGATCGTCCTCGACGTCGCGCGGAAGGTCGCGGCGGGACTGCGCCGTTCGGGCGCGTCGGTGCACATGACGCGCGACGGCGACGTCAAGATCCCGCTCGACGACCGGGCCGCGGCGGCGGACCGGCTCGGCGCCGACCTGCTCGTGTCGATCCACGCCGACTCGGCCGAGAACCGCTCCGCCCACGGCTTCGGGGTCTGGATCGCCCGCTCGGCGCGCCGGGAGAGCGTGCGGGTCGCCGAGGCGTTGATGGAGGAGGCGCAGCGCGCGGGGCTCTCGCTCCGGTCGATCCACCGGGCCGACTTCCGGGTCCTCGTCGGTCACCGGCGGCCGTCGGTCCTCGTCGAGACCGGGTTCCTGTCGAACGACGCGGACGCGCGTCGTCTCGCGACGGCCGACCACCGCTCGCGCGTGGCGGGGGCGATCGTCGCCGGAGTCCGGCGCGGACTCCGCTGACGGCGTCTCAGGCGCGCGTCACGAGGGCGACGGCGGTCGCCTCGATCGTCTCCCGGCGGCCGGTCGGGCCGACCCCCTCCCCGGTCTTCGCCTTCACGTTCACCCGGTCGAGCTCGACCCCGAACGTCGCGGCGAGCCGCTCGCGCATCGCCGCGCGGTGGGGGGAGAGCTTCGGCCGCTCGGCGACGACGATCGTGTCGAGCGACACGATCCGGAAGCCGCGCGCCTCGACCAGGCGGCGGACCCGCGCCGCGAGCGCGGCGGAGTCGGCGCCGCGGTGCGCGTCGTCGTCGTCGGGGAAGAGCGTCCCGATGTCGTCCGCCCCGCACGCGCCGAGGACGGCGTCGATGGCGGCGTGGAACAGCGCGTCCGCGTCCGAGTGGCCGTGGAGCCCCCGGTCGTGAGGGATCTCCACGCCGCCGAGGACCAGCGGCCGCCCCTCGACCAGTCGGTGGCGGTCCCACCCGATCCCGACCCGGTGTTCGCAGCTCATCGTCGGCCCTCCTCGGCCCGTCGCCGGTCGAAGAGCGGGAGGATCGCCTCCGCGAGGCTCAGGTCGTCCGGCGTGGTCACCTTCATGTTCAGCGGGTCGCCCTCGACGATCGCGACCGACCCGCCGGCGGCCTCGACGGCCGCCGCGTCGTCGGTCGGCGCGGCGGCCCCCCGCGCGGCGAGCGCTCGGACGAGGACCTCGCGCCGGAACGCCTGCGGGGTCTGCGCGCGGACCAGCTCGCTCCGGTCGACGGTCTCCGCGACGAGCCCGTCCCGGCGCCGTTTCAGCGTGTCGACGACCGGGAGGCCCGGGATCGCCGCGCCGGTCCGCGCGGCGGCGGCGACGAGCGTCCGGACGAGCGACGGGAGGACGAACGGGCGGGCCGCGTCGTGCACCAGCACGACGTCGGTCCCCGCGCCGACGGCCGCCACGCCGTTCGCCACCGAGTCGGCCCGCTCGACGCCCCCGTCCGCGTGGACGAGCACCCGCGGCGCGGCGACCCGATCCCGGACGAGCGCGTCGATCTCCGCGTGCTCCTCGGGACGGCGGACGAGGACGATCTCGTCGATCACGCCCGCGGCGACCAGGGCGTCGATCGTCCGCGCGAGGAGCGGGACGCCGTCGAGTTCGAGCAGGACCTTGTTGCCGGCCGCGCCCATGCGGCGTCCGCGCCCGGCGGCGACGACGACGGCGGAGACGCGGTGCGGGGCGCTTCGGTGCGGCATCCGGCGGAGTATACTGACCGTTCGCTCGACCCGGCGGTGGGGGCCCCTTCATGAGGATTCTCGGCATCGACCCGGGGACGCGCGTCCTCGGCTACGGCCTGCTCGAGGACGGGGGGGCGGTGCTCGAGCGCGTCGCGTCCGGGACCCTGGAGGCGAACCCGCGCGCGTCGCGCATCGACCGGCTCCGGACGATCGGCGCCGCCTTCCGCGACCTCCTCGAGTCGACGCGCCCGGACGAGGTCGCGGTCGAGCAGGCGTTCTACGGCCGGAACCCCTCGACCCTGCTGGCTCTCGGCGAGGGGCGGGGCGTGGTCCTGTTCTGCGCCGCGGAGCGCGGCGTGCCGATCCACGAGTACTCGCCGGCGGAGGTGAAGAAGGCGATCACCGGCCGCGGGAGCGCCCGGAAGGAGCAGGTCGCCGAGATGGTCCGGGCGCTCGTCCGGCCGGTCCCCGAGGAGGGGCGTCACGACGAGACCGACGCCTTGGCGGTCGCGGCCTGCCACGCGCAGCGACGCCATCTCCGCGAGTGGGCGGGGGGGGCGTCCGAGTCGCACGACGTGTTGCGGCTCCGGGTCACCGGGGGACGCGTGCGACGGGGGCGCGGCCGGTGACGGTCCGTTGAAGACGTGCGGTGGGTCCGAGGCGAGTCCCTCGGACGGCCGCGATCGAGGCGCGCATCCGGAGGCGAGTCGCCGATGCGTCTCGATCCGGATGAGGGGATCGACGCAGAGGGCGGCCGCTGGGCCGCCGCGGCCCCGCCTCAGCGGCGCATGACCTCTTCCACGGTCGGGCCGGGGGGCGGCGTCGGCGTGTGGTTCACGCTGCAACGAGAAACGCCCGCCCCTCCGGATGGGAGGAGCGGGCGCTTCGATGAAGGTCATCCGGCCAAGGATTCGGGAAAAGGGGAAGAAGAAGAAGGAATGGTGTTTTTACGTGTTGGCACACAACCTCGACCGGATGAGTTTTCAAAGATCAGCGCGGGAGCGGTCTCGCCGTCCCGATACACAGAAATAACCCTGCCTCGCGGGAGGGTCAAGGCGAGCGGCGAAAGAATTTGACGAGATTCAAACCTCTGTCGGGAAGAGGATTGGCACGCCGATCGAGCGGGTGCGCGCGCGCGACGCGGGAGGGGTTCCGGAACTCGTTCCTCGCTCGGGCGTTGACACGGCTCGCGGCCGACGCCATGTTCTTCGGCTCCCTCCGGCGGGGTAGCTCAGTTGGTAAGAGCGACGGATTCATAACCCGTAGGTCGGCGGTTCAAGTCCGCCCCCCGCCACCACCTCCCTCCTCCCCTCGCGAATCGCTCCACCCGGTCCGTCCGTCTCGCCGATGAATTCCGGTCGCCGCGGTCCGTAGGCGACGGCGGCCGGGGCCGGAATCGGAATTCGTCGCTTGCCGTGCCCGGCCCAGGCCTTTGAATTCGACGACACCGACCACCGGCGTCGAGGGAGCGGAGACTCGCATGGCGAACCCCCTGTACAAGCTGCTCGGGATCATCGACAACCTCACCGCCGTGAGGCAGTCCGTCGAGGGCCGGGAGCACATGCTGATCCGGCCGTTCAACCAGGCGATCCTGATGTACCCGACCGCGATCCTCGGGATCTGGTGCTTCGGGCTGCTGAAATGGACCTCCATCGAGCCGGCCACCCTCGGCCGGATCTACCTCTGGACGTTCCTGGTCAACCTCCTGATCCTCTTCTTCGACCTGAAGTTCGGGAAGGCGGTGATCATCCTCTTCTCGATCGTCATCGCGTCGTTCGTCCTCGACGCGCTCGGGTGGCTCGGGAACGTCACGTCGTTCCTGGGCGAGCTCGAGCCGGTGATGAACTCGACCTTCTACCTCCTGATGTCGATCATCTGGGGGATGGTCTTCTTCTTCATCTGGCTCGACCGCCGGTCGCACATCATCGTGGTCGAGCCGAACCACATCGTGATCCACGACAAGTGGATCGGCGAGGCGCAGTCGTACCCGACCGAGAACGTCACCTTCTCGAAGGAGATCGAGGACGCGCTCGAGCTGATGCTCGGCTTCGGCACGTTGAAGATCAACAACGCCAACACCGGCCACCTGATCCGCGCCGTCCCGCACGTCTTCCGGCCGACGCACACGACCGACCAGATCAAGCGGGTGACCGCCCAGTTCCAGGTCGAGCAGCGCTCGTCCAGCTCCTCCTGACGACCCTCCGGCGGGCCGGCGGACGGGAGGGAGGCGGGAGTTTTCGCGCCGAGGCTCGTCCGGACGGCCCCCGACTGCCGATAAGACGATCGTGAACACGTTCGGGGCGAAGAGCGTCGAGGACCTGAAGGAGTCGGCCGATCGCCGGCTGCGGCAGTTCCTGCGCGGCCAGATCCAGTCGTACCACCCGCACTACCGGCGGCGGTTCGAGGAGGAGGGGGTCGACGTCGAGGCGGTCTCCGGCGTCGCCGACCTCGTCCGTCTCCCGTTCACGACCAAGGCGGACCTGCTGCCGACCCCCGAGGCGCCGGAGCGCGCCCGCGACTTCATCCTCCAGCCGACCGAGGACCTGCTCCGCGCGTACGCCCCGCTGCACCAGAAGGCGGCGCTGGCGATCGATCGGCTGATGGGCGGTCCCGAGCGGGCCCGGTCGCGGGTCGAGCGGGAGTACAAGCCGATCTTCATGACGGCGACCACGGGCCGGTCGGCGCGCCCGACCCCGTTCCTCTACACGCTCCACGACATCGAGATCCTGAAGCTCGTCGGTTGCCGCCTGCTCGACATCATGGACCAGCCGGCCAGCTCGAACACGGTGAACCTCTTCCCGTACGCGCCGCACCTCGCGTTCTGGCAGGTCCAGATGGCGGGGTTCGCGCACGGCGTGATGGTCGTCGGGACCGGGGGCGGGCGGATCACCGGCACCGAGGCGAGCATCCAGCTCATCGAGCGGATGAAGGCGGAGACGATCGTCGGCGTCCCGTCGTTCCTGTACCACGTCCTCCGCCGGGCGGTGCGGATCGGCGCCGAGCTCCCGCACGTGAAGCTCGTGGTGCTCGGCGCGGAGCGCGTGCCGGACGGGATGAAGGAGAAGATGCTCGACGCGCTCGGGCGCCTCGGCGCGACCGACGTGAAGGTGATCGGGACGTACGGATTCACCGAGGCGCGGATGGCGTTCTGCGAGGATCCGAACGCGGAGCGGGGCGGGTACGTCCTCTACCCGGACCTCGGCGTGTTCGAGATCGTCGACCCGGAGACGGACGAGGTCCTCCCGGACGACGCCGACGGCGAGCTGGTCTACACCCCGTTCGACGGGCGGGGCACGGTCGTGCTCCGGTATCGGACCGGCGACCTCGTGAAGGGGGGGATCCGATACGAGAACGTCCCCCGGCTCGGCGGCTGGGTCCCGATCCTCTCCCCCGACATCTCGCGGGTCTCGAACATCCACCAGATGGACCTGAAGAAGGTGAAGGGGACGCTCGTCAACCTGAACGACCTCGCGACGCTCCTCTCCGACCTCCCGGAGATCGAGGAGTGGCAGGTCGAGATCCGGAAGAAGGACGACGACCCGTACGAGGTCGACGTCCTGGTCGTCGTCCTCGCCCTCAAGGAAGGGAAGCAGGTCGACGTCGCCGAGTTCCGGGAGCACCTGCGCCGGACGATCCAGATGCGGTGCGAGGTCCAGCCGAACGAGGTCCTCATCGAGCCGCTCGACGAACTGATCCGTCGCATCGGGCTCGAGACCGAGATGAAGGAGAAGCGGATCGTCGACCTCCGCCCGCCGCGGTGACCCCGGGGCGTGCGGCGGCGCGGAGAGCGCCGTCGGTCAGTCGTCGAACCCGAGCTCGTCGTCCGGGAAGTGCATCTCGTACTCGCCGATCACGCTCCGCCCCATGACCGCGGTCAGGCCGAGCTCGGTCGCGTGGTGGGCCGACTCGGGATCCTCCGCGCCGACCTCGAACCAGACCGCCTCGGCTCCGCGGCGGGCCGCCGCCTCGACGATCGCGCGGGCGTCGGCGGTCCCGCGCCAGAGGACGACGATCCCGACCTGTTCCTCGATCGAGTCGACGTCCGCCGCCGCCTCGACGCCGAGCACCTCGCCGCCGCCCGGGGTGACCGGGACGACGCGGTAGCCGCGCTGCTTCAGCCGGCGGGCGACGTCGAGGGCGTCTCGGTCGCCGGTCGCGGAGAGGCCGCAGAACGCGAGGACGCGGTGGCTCCGGAGGAGGTCGCGGATGGCCGAGTCGGACGCGAGGAACGTCCGATACGGCGGCAGTTTCCGGTTCATCTCCCTCCTCCGTCGGATCCGCGTGGCGGCGCGGGCGTCCGGTCTCCGTGTCGACGAGCATCGGGCGAAAACGGGCTGCAACTGTAGCGGCGGCCAACACCGGCCGCGCCGCCCCGTTCTGAGCGCGGGTCCGGTCCGGTCCTCGGACGACTCCGGGAGGTCTTCATGTCGCGCGCCTGGTCCCGTTTCGGGCTCCTCATCGCTCTCACCTCTCTCGGCGGCGCGGCGGCGGCGGCCGAGGAGGACGCGGCCCTCTTCGACGCGGTCTGGGAGACGGTCGCCGAGTCGTTCTACGACCCCGCGCTGCACGGCGTCGACTGGCCGGAGATGAGGAGGATCTACCGCCCGCTCGTCCTCGAGGCGGAGGGGGACGACCAGGTCCGGGCGCTCCTGCTCGAGATGCTCGCGGAGCTCCGCGCCTCGCACACGACCATCCTCGACGAGTCGGTCCACCGCGCGATGATGCGCGAGCTCCTCGACCGCCCGGGACCGACGTTCGGGACGGTGCTCGAGGAGACCTTGCCGGGCCGGCTGTTCGTGCGGGCCGCGTACGAGGGCGGGCCGGCGCCCGCGGCGGGGGTCGTCCTCGGGGACCGCGTCGTCGCGATCGACGGCGTCCCCGCGCTGGAGAGCCCGGCGCTCGTCGACGCCGGGTACGACCCCGGGCTCCCCGGGCCGCGGCTCTTCTTCCTCGACGCGGCCGGGCACGACGTGCTCCGCCTGACGATCCAGCCGACGCCCGACGCGGACGATCGCCGGGACGTCGTCCTGCGGTCGGAGCGGATGAACGCCGTCGACGCGGCGCGCCGCTCGGTCCGGGTCGTCGAGCGCGACGGCGTCCGGATCGGCACGCTGCACCTCTGGTTCTGCTCCCGCGGCGTCACCGACGTCCTCCGCGAGGCGGTGCGCGGACCGCTGGCGGACTGCGACGCCCTCGTGCTCGACGTCCGCGGGCGCGGTGGGTTCGCCGACGTCGTGGGGGAGATCCTCGACGTCTTCCGGGGCGAGGGCGGGATCGTCCGTCGGCTGCGGGGGCGGGGGCGGCGGGCGCCGGCGTGGGACAAGCCGCTGGTCGTCCTGACCGACGACCGGTCGCGGAGCGCGAAGGAGCTGTTCGCCTACCGGGTGCGCGCGTCCGGCCTCGGTCGGCTCGTCGGGCAGCGGACGGAGGGGGCGGTGCTCGGCGCGATGTTCCACCCGCTCCCCGACGGCTCGGTCCTCGAGCTGGCCGGTCTCGCCGTCCCGATCGACGGCGTCGTGCTCGAAGGGGAGGGGGTCGAGCCGCACCACGAGGTCGACTTCGTCGTCCCGTACGCCGGCGGCGTCGACACCATCTTCGAGAAGGGGTGCGACGTGGCGGTCGAGCTGGTCACCGGGGAGACCCGGCGCGCGACCGGCTCGTTCTGATCCGGCTGATCCGGAGCGGACGCGGGGCGGTCGGGCGCCTCCTCACTCGACGTAGAGCGTGACCGGGATCGTCTGTCCCTCGACGACGGTCACGTCGAGGCCGCCCTTCAGGCTCTTCAGCGCCTGGGTGAAGATGTCGTCCGAGGTCGAGAGGGCCGACGACCCGGCCGCGTTGATCTTGTACGCGCCGGGCGCGAGGTGGCGGAACTCGA
>JAUIEL010000165.1 GCA_030428825.1 bacterium | reverse complement strand
CTCGTTCGTCCCCGCCCGGCCGACCGCGTCAGCGCCCTCTCCCCTGCTCTCCCGTGCTCTCCCCTGCTCTCCCGTGCTCTCCCCTGCTCTCCCCTGCTTCCCCTGCTTCCCCTGCTTCCCCTCACACTCCGAAGCGGAGTCGTTCGCCGAGGACCGACGGGAGTCCGGCGGCGAGGATCGCGGTCACGACCGGTTCGTAGTCGTACGGGACGCGGCGGATCTCGATCGAGCGGTGGCGCTCGTCGTACAGGACCCAGGAGGCTCGGGCGTCCTCGTCGCGAGGCTGGCCGACCGAGCCGACGTTGACGAGGGCGCGGTCGGCGTCGGAGAGGTCGACCCGGCGCTCGCACGAGACCCCCACCTGGTCGCCGGAGAGCGCGAAGGTGATCGGGACGTGCGTGTGGCCGAAGACGACGAGGAAACGCTCCTGGTCCAGCAGGAGCTCTCGCGCGTGGTCGAGGGTCTGGAGGTAGAGGAAGTCGTCGGGGTGGTCGAGGGTTCCGTGCACCGCGGAGACCGGGCCGCCCGCCCAGGTCATCGGAAGGGCCTCGAGATACCGCCGGCTGTCGTCGGAGAGGCGCTCCGCGGTCCAGTCGACCGCGGCCCGCGCGAACGGGTTGAAGTCCGACGTGTCGAGGCGCCCGATCGCCGCGAGGTCGTGGTTCCCGACCACGACCGGGCAGCCGAGCGCGCGGACGCGCCGGACGACCTCGTCCGGGTGGGGGCCGTACCCGACCAGGTCCCCGAGGCAGAGAAGACGATCGACCCCGACCCGGTCGATGTCGCCCAGGACCGCGTCGAGCGCCGGACCGTTCGCGTGGACGTCGCTGAAGATTCCCCAACGCATGCCGGGCCGCTTCAACGAAGGTACGCGAGCGATTCCGGCAGGGACCCCATTCCGCCCTCGCCGAGGCCGCTCTCGAACAGGAGCCTCAGGTCGCCGAGCGGACGCTCGTCCCCCTTGAAGCCGACGGTCCGCGCGTCCGGCGCCTGGCCGACCGCCATGATCATCTCCATGATCGAGCCGGCGCTGCACCGCTCCTCGCCGATCGACATCTCGACGTGGGTCCCGTGGTGCTGGACGACCTTGACGATGAGGGAGATGGGGCGGGCGTGGAGGGTCTCGCCGTCGGGGATCGGCAGCTCGACCTCGCAGACCTTCACGAACGAACGCAAGACCTCTGCCGCAAAAGCCTTGCCCTCACCGAGGATGACGCAGGCGGAGCGGAACGCGTACCCGACGGCCCGTTCGAGGACGAGTCGCTTGTCGATCAGCCGGGCGACCCGCTCCTTGACCCCCTCGAACCGGACGTCGTTCTCGTGGCGGACGTAGAAGTGGACGAGCTCGGTCCCCATCTCCAGCAGGTGGAGCGCGAGGGACGCGTGCCCGCGGAGGCCTCGGAGCGGATCGTTCGCCTTCTCGGCGCTCGTCCCCGCGATGTACGTGTCGTACCGCGACTGCAGGCTGTGCACCCGCGCCTCGTAGTCCCGCGACCGCTCTTCGTCGAGCTGCTTCAGCACGAACGCCCGGAGCTCCCCCTCGGATCGCGGCGCGGCCTCGGCGACCCACGCGAACGAGTCCGCGACATCGATGAAGGCGGTCGCGACCTCCGCGATCCGCGCGTCCTCCTCGACCACCACCTCGCCGTCGATGTCGTGGGGGAGGAGGCGCCGCGTCCCTTCCTCGGCGACGGTCGCGTCCGCGCGCACGCCGGTCGGGATCGCCACCCGCAGTCCGGTCAGCTCCTCGTGGATCGCGCGCACGAGCGCGAGGATCGACCCGTCCAGGAACTCCTCCGTCCGGTCGGTCTCCGCCCGGAACTCCTCCAGCCACTCGCCGGAGAGGCACGTGACGTAGCGGGAGAGCCGATAGCCGAGGTGCTTCAGCGCGACGGCGACCTTCCCGAACCCGCGCAGACACGCGACCAGCTCGACGAGCTGCCCGAACGAACGGTTGTGACGCGCGCCGAAGTCGTCCAGGAACGTCTCGATCTCGTGAGCGCGCGCGACGAGCTCGCTGTAGTGCCGCTTGAACCAGCTGTTCGGCTCCTTCTGGAGGAGCAGGTTCGTGAACTCGAGGAACGTGGAGGCCTGCTCGGCGAAGAGCAGACGGAACGCGTCCTCCGAGATGATCGAGTCCTGACCCGCCTGCGGCATCTCTCTCCTCGCGGCCCTCTCCCGTTCCCGGGGGGACGGGATTCCCCCCGGAGAGGGGGCTATCATAAGCCGCCGTCCAGGGTCCGACCCTCTCCGCGATCGATTCAAGCTCGCCTCGAGGTCTGGCCGATGGTGCCCGTCGCAGGTCGAAGGTCCTTTTCCAGCCCGGAGGATCGAACCATCGCCACGGAAGTCCTCGAGACCTACCTCAAGGAGATCAACCAGGTCCCCTTGTTGACCGCGGATCAGGAGAAGGAGCTGGCGCGTGCCATCCGCACGGGCCACCTCGAAGCGCGAGAACACATGATCCGCGCGAACCTGCGGCTCGTGGTGTCGATCGCCAAGCACTACTCCAACCGCGGCCTCGCCCTGCTCGACCTGATCGAGGAGGGGAACGTCGGCCTGCTGAAGGCGGTCGAGCGGTTCGACCCGGACCAGGACTGCCGCTTCTCCACGTACGCGACCTGGTGGATCCGACAGTCGATCCGCCGCGCGCTGATCAACACCGGCAAGACGGTCCGCATCCCGTCGTACATGGTCGAGCTGATCGGCAAGTGGAAGAAGGCGACCCTCGAGCTGCAGGAGCGGCACGGCCGCAACCCGAGCGAGGGAGAGCTCGCCGCCGAACTCGGGATGCGTCCGGAGGGGGTCCGCGCCGTCGAGCGCGCCGAGATGACCACGAGCGCCACGTGCCACTCGTTCTACTCGGAGGACTCGGCCGGACTGACCGAGACGATCGAGGACGAGCGGGTCACCCCGCCCGACGAAATCGTCCTCAACCAGGCCGAGCTGAACAAGATACGCGAGCTGCTGGACGGGATCGACGAGCGCGAACGGGAGATCCTTCGCCTTCGCTTCGGCCTCGACACCGGGGAGCCGATGACCCTGAAGGAGATCGGCGTCCGGATGAGCCTCACGCGCGAGCGGGTCCGCCAGGTCCAGAACGAGGCGCTCCGGAAGCTGAACTCGATCCTCTCGCACGGCGCGGAGGCGGCGGTCTGACCCCGGCGACCCCCGAGGTCCGCTCCGTCTACGTTCACAGCCCCTTCTGCGCCCGTCGCTGCCCGTACTGCGATTTCGCGATCGCGCTCCTCGGCGGCGGCGTCTCCCCCGAACGGTACGTCCGCGCGCTCGCGCTCGAGCTCGCCCGCCGCGGCGAGGGCCTCCGGCCGAAGACCCTCTTCGTCGGCGGCGGCACGCCGACCGCGCTGCCGGCCCCGCTCCTCCGCCGGTTCCACGAGGTCCTCGCCGAGGCGCTCGACCTCTCGCGGGTCGTCGAATGGAGCATCGAGGCGAACCCGGAGGACCTGGTCGGCGACGACGGGGGACCGCGCGTCGACGAGCTCGCGCGGGCCGGCGTCGGTCGGGTCAGTCTCGGCGCGCAGTCGTTCGACCCCGACACCCTCGCCGCGCTCGGCCGCGCCCACGACGCCGAGGCGATCGCGACCGCCGTGCGACGGCTCCGCGCGGCCGGGATCCCGACCGTCTCGATCGACCTGATCTTCGGCGCGCCCGGCCAGGCCCTCGAGCGGCTGGACCGCGACGTCGACGCGCTGCTCGCACTCTCACCGGAGCACGTCTCGACGTACGGCCTGACGTACGAACCCGGGACCGAGCTGACGCGCTCCCGGGACCGCGGGGAGGTCGCCGCGGCGCCCGAGGAGCACGAACTCGCGCTCTACCGCCGCCTCCGGGATCGGCTCGTCGAGGCGGGATACACGCACTACGAGGTCTCGAACTTCGCCCGCCCCGGCGCCCGCTGCCGGCACAACCTCGCCTACTGGCGGAATCGACCCCACGCCGCGTTCGGACCCGGCGCCGCGGGGTTCGCGGGCGGCGAGCGGCGACGAAACGTGCGCGGCACCGCGGCGTGGTGCGCGATGCTCGAGCGGGGGGACGACCCGGTGGGGGAGGTCGAACGCCTCCCGCCCGAACGGGCGCTGCGCGAGAGCGTGATGGTCGGACTGCGACTCCGGCGCGGCGTCCGCCTCGACCACCTCGCCCGCCGCCACGGCTCGCTCGCCGGCCTCGACCTCGCGGTCGTCGAGCGGCTCCGCCGGGACGGCCTCCTCGACCCGGACCCCGCGCGGCTCCGCCTCACCGACCGCGGCCTCGAGGTCGCGGACTGGGTGACCGCGGCCCTCCTCTGAGCGACCGCCGGCGAGAGGATTCTCTTCGCTTCGCGACCGCCGACATGAAACGATGGGGACGCTCGCGCCGGCCGCTCGAACGTCGCGTCTCGGATGATCCTGGTCGTCGACAACTACGACTCGTTCACCTTCAACCTGGTCCAGCTGCTCGGACGTCTCGGAGCCGACCCGGTCGTGCGCCGGAACGACGCCCTCTCGGCGGCCGACGCCCTCGACCTCGATCCGGAGGCGATCGTCCTCTCCCCGGGGCCGGGCCGCCCGTCGGACGCCGGCATCTCGCTGGAGCTCGTGCGGCGCTCGCGGAACCGCGTCCCGCTCCTCGGCATCTGTCTCGGGCACCAATGTCTCGCCGAGGCGTGGGGCGGACGAACGGTGCACGCGCGCTCGCCGATGCACGGCAAGACCTCGCGGGTCCGACACGACGGCACGAACCTCTTCTTGGGCCTTTCTTCCCCCCTCATGGTCGCCCGATACCATTCTCTCCAAGTCGACGAGGCGTCGCTCCCACCGGAGCTCCGCGTTCACGCGACAGCGGAAGATGGGACGATCATGGGGGTCGTCGACGAGGCGGGCCGGCAGGTCGGCGTGCAGTTCCATCCGGAGTCCTTCCTCACGCCCGAGGGGGAGGGAATGCTCTCGAATTTCCTTCATTGGGGTGATGTCCGTTGTCCAACTTCGCCGATCGTGTGATCCGAGCGACCACCCGGCTGTCGAGCCCCATCGTGGCGGGGCTCGACCCCCGCCCGGGACTCCTGTCGACCGCCGAGGAGGACGCCTCCCACGGCTCGTTCCGCGCGCGGGCGAGGGCGTACGAGGAGTGGGGGAGGCGCGTCCTCGACGGTCTGGTCGACGTCGTCCCCGCGGTGAAGATCCAGATCGCGTTCTACGAGTGTCTCGGCCTCCCCGGCGTCCGCGCCTACGCCCGGACCGTGCGCGCCGCCCGGGAGCGCGGCCTCCTCGTGATCGGGGACGTGAAGCGCGGGGACATCGGCACGACCGCGGAGGCGTACGCGGAGGCGCACCTCGACGCGCCCGCACGCTCGATCGGCGCGGACGTCGACGCCGTCACCCTGAACCCGTACCTCGGCCGCGATGCGCTCGACCCGTTCCTCCAGCGCTGCCGTGACGACGGGCGAGGCGCGTTCGCGCTGGTCCGGACCTCGAACCCGAGCGCGCCGCAGATCCAGGACCTGGTCGCGGACGGACGGCCGGTGCACGAACACGTCGCCGCGCTGGTCGACGGGTGGGGGGCCGAGCTGCGCGGCGAGGAGGGGTACTCGTCCCTCGGCGCGGTGGTCGGCGCGACGTACCCGCGGGAGCTCCTGGAGCTGCGGGGGCGCCACCCGCACCTGCTGGTCCTCGTGCCGGGGTACGGCGCCCAGGGCGGGACCGCCGAGGACGTGGCGCGGGCCCTCGACGACCGGGGCGCGGGACTCCTGGTCGCGTCGTCCCGGGGGATCCTCCGCGCCTACCGCGAGTCCGCCGACGCGGGGCGCGACCCGACCGAGGGGATCCGCGCCGCCGCCCGCGCGATGCGGGACGACATCCGCGCGGCGTTCGAGGCGTCGCGCGCGTGATCCGGCGGGCGACGCCGTTCGAGGACGGGAGCCTCCTGGCGCGGTACGCGGCCGGGGACCCGGCGCTCGCCGGTCGACTCGGAGGCGACCCGCGCGACGAGGAGTCGTACGTCGCCGCGGCGCGCGCCCGCGCGGAGCGGCCGGTCCCGCGCGCCACCCTCGTCGACGCGCTCCTCCCGCACCATGAACGGCTGGGGGCCGACCCGGCGACGCTCGACGCGGTTCGGGCGCTCGGCGAGGACGACACGCTCGTCGTCGCGACCGGGCAGCAGCCGGGGCTCCTGACCGGGCCGCTCTACACGATCTGGAAGGCGGCGACCGCGATCGCCCTCGCCCGCGGCCTCGAGTCGCGTCTCCGGCGGCGCGTCGTGCCGGTCTTCTGGGTCGCCTCGGACGACCACGACCTCGGCGAGATCGAAGGGTGCCACGTGCTCGACGCCGACGGCGAGGTCCGTCGGTTCCGCGTCCCCCTCGGCGACGTCGCCGCGCCGTCGTCCGACCTCGCCGTCCCGACCGAGGCGGACGAGGTGTTCGAGGCGTTCCTCGCCGCCTCGCCCCCGGGCCCGCACGACGACGCGCTCCGGACCCTCGCGTCTCCGCGGCCGGGCGAGCGATGGCCGGACTGGTTCTCCCGGGTCCTGCTCGGCGCGCTCCCGGGGACGGGGCTCGTGCTGTTCGAGCCGGCGGTCGCCGAGGAGGTGGTGCGCCCGTTCCTCGAGGCCGAACGAGACCGGCCCCGGCGGGCGGTCGAGGCGCGCGCGGCGGGCGAGGAGCGACTCCGAGCGCTCGGGCTCGACGCCCCGCTCCCGGCCGACGTTCCGTCCGGCCTGTTCCGCGTCGCGGGGGGGCGGCGGGAGCGGTTCGACCCGGCGGCGGGCGGCGACGCGACGGGACTCTCCGCGGACGCGGGCCTGCGGCCGGCGATCCAATCCCTCGTCCTCCCGGTCGTGGCCGCGATCGGGGGGCCGGGCGAGCTCGCGTACTGGCTGCAGCTGACCGAGACGTTCGACGCGTGCGGCGCGGTCCGCCCGGTCTTCGTCCCGCGCCTCCACGCCACGGTCGTCGAGCCGCGGGTGCGGCGCGCGCTCGAGGCGCTCGGTCTCGACGAGGACCTGCTTCTCGCCGGCGAGGAGGCGTGGCGCGACCGGCTGCGCGAGTTCGACGACGACGCCCTGGTCGCCCGGTTGAAGACGCGGGCGGACGAGGCGTTCTCGGGCTACGAATCGTTCGCCGAGGAGCTCGGGACGTTCGGCGGCCGGGTGCCGAAGGCCCTGAAGGAGCTGCGCCGCTCGTTTCGGACGTCGCTCGACAAGATCGTGCGCCAGGCGGTCGAGACCGAGCGCGAGAAGGCCGGCGCGTCCGCCCGGAAGCGGACCCTGGTGGCGAACGCGGGTCGCCCGCAGGGGAAGCCGCAGGATCGCGTGCTGAACGGCCTGCCGTTCCTCGCCCGGTCCGGTCCCGACGCGTTCGCGCGGCTCGTCGACGCGGTCGATCCGCTGGCGTTCGGGCATCATGTGGTGCAGTTCGAGGCAAGGAGTCCCTCCGATGGCTGACGTGCTGGCGATCGGCGCCCATCCGGACGACGTCGAGCTCCGCGTCGGGGCGACCCTCGCGGCGTTCGTGCGCGGGGGGCGGAGCGTCGCCGTCGCGCACCTCACCCGCGGCGAACTCGGCACGCGGGGGAGCGCGGAGATCCGGCGGGCCGAGGCGACGGCCGCGGCGGAGGTCCTCGGCGCGGAATCGATGGAGGTCCTCGACCTCGGCGACGGCGCGATCGTCGACACGCCCGATCGTCGCGAGGCGGTCGTCGGACTGCTGCGACGGCACGCTCCCCGCCTCGTCCTCGCGCCGTTCCCGAGCGACGAGCACCCGGACCACGAACACGCGGGGCGCCTCGTGAAGGCCGCCTGGTACCTCGCCGGCATCCGCCGCGCGCCGCCTTCGTCCGCCCCGCCGCACCGGGCGCCGCGCCTGTGGTTCTATCCGAGCCACGAGGTCCCCGACGTCCGGCTCGTCGTCGCCGTCACCGCCGAGGACGTCGACGCGAAACGCCGCGCCCTCGCGTGCTACCCGTCCCAATTCCACGATCCGTCCTCGACCGAGCCGGAGACCCGGATCTCCAGCCCGAGCTTCCTCGAGGAGGGGGTCGCTCGGATGCGCTACTTCGGGTCGCTGATCGGCGCGGAGTACGGCGAGCCGTTCGCGCTCCCCGGGCCGCTCGGGATCGCCGATCCGTCCGCCCTGCTCGACGAGTCCGACCGATGAACGACCGCTCGCTCCGGATCGGCATCGCCTGCTACCCGACGTACGGGGGGTCGGGCATCGTCGCGACCGAGCTCGGGATCGGGCTGGCCGAGCACGGGCACGATGTCCATTTCCTGGCCTACGCCGACCTCCCGCGCGTCCACGGCGCCTCCCGCGTGCAGCAGCACATCGTCGAGGTCTCCGCGTATCCGCTGTTCAAGTACCCCCCATACGACCTCGCTCTCGCCAGCAAGATGCGAGAGCTCCTGGAGGGGGAGGGGCTGGACATCCTTCACGTCCACTACGCGATCCCGCACTCCATCTCCGCGTACCTTGCGCTGCAGATGAGCCCCCATTCGAAGGCCAAGGTCGTGACCACCCTCCACGGAACGGACATCACCGTCGTCGGAGCGGACCAGGCGTACCGCGAGGTGACCCGGTTCGGCTTGCTCCACAGCGATCGGATCCTCGCGGTCTCGGAGTTCCTGGCGCGCGAGACCCGCGAGACGTTCGGCATCGACCGGGAGATCGTCGTCGCGCCGAACTTCGTCGACACCGACAAGTTCCGCCCCGGCCCGCGTCCACCCGGTCGCCCGCCCGTCCTCGTGCACGTCTCGAACTTCCGCGCGGTGAAGCGTCCCCTCGACGTCGTGCAGGCGTTCGCGCTCGCGTGCCGCGACGACGCGACCCGCCTGCGGCTGGCCGGGGACGGACCGGAGCTCGCGCCTTGTCTCGAGCTCGCCGAGAAGCTGAAGGTGCGCGACCGGATCGACGCGCTCGGCGAGGTCCAGAAGGTGGAAGAGATCCTCGCCGACGCGGACATCCTCTTGCAGCCGAGCGGCACCGAGGCGTTCGGGCTCGCGGCGCTCGAGGCGGCCGCGTGCGGCGTGCCGACCGTCGGCTACGTCGTCGGCGGCCTCCCCGAGGTCGTGGTCGACGGCGAGACCGGGTTCCTCGTCCCGTTCAAGGACGTGAAGGCGCTCGCCCGACGGACGCGCGAGTTGCTCGACGACGCGGCGCGGCTGGAGGCGTTCCGCGGCGCCGCGCGGGACCGCGCCGTCGAGCGGTTCTGCCGCCGCCGCAGCCTGGAGCAGCACGAGCGGATCTACTTCGACGTCCTGGCGGACGGTGCGGGGAGCTGACCCGCGCGGGAGGCCGCGATGACCGGAGCGAAGGGCGTCCCCGACGAGGTCTACCTCGACCACAACGCCACGTCGCCGCTCCGGCCCGAGGCTCTCGACGCGATGCGACCGTCAACCCATCGAGCGTGCACTCGGCCGGCGTCCGGGCGCGCGCCGCGCTCGACGACGCCCGGGCGCGGCTGGCGGAGGCCGTCGGCGCGCGCCCCGAGGAGATCGTCTTCACGTCCGGCGGGACCGAGGCGAACAACCTCGCCGTGATCGGCGCCGCCCGCGCCTCGGGCGCGCGCGACATCGTCACCTCATCGATCGAACATCCGTCGGTGACACGGGCCGTCGAAACGCTCGCCGCGGAAGGGTGCGCCGTCACGTGGATCGACCCGGACGCGGACGGCACGATCGGTTCCGTCAACTTCCGGTCCGCGATCTCCGATGCGATCGGGGAGGAGCGCCCGGCGATCGCCTCGGTCCAGTGGATCAACCACGAGACCGGCGCGATGCACGACGTCGAACGCATCGCCGCGGAGTGGCGCCGCGGTCCGTTCCACGTCGACGCCGCGCAGGCGGTCGGGCGCGTCGCGATCGACCTCGGTCGGACGCCGATCGACCTGCTGACGTGGACGGCCCACAAGATCGGCGGACCGGTCGGCGTCGGAGCGCTCTTCCGTCGCGCCGAGACACCCCTCCGGGCCCTCTCGTACGGAGGGTCGCAGGAACACGAACTCCGCGCCGGGACGCCGTCCGTCGCGCTCGCGGTCGGGTTCGCCGTCGCGATGGAGATCGCCACGCGCGACCGCGAGAGCCGCGCCGCCGCCCACCGTCGTCTGCGGGACCACGTCGTCGGCTTCGTGAACGAACGGTTCGCGGACGCCGCGATCATCGCCCGCGAGACCGCCCACCCGAGCACGGTCTGCATCGCGTTCCCCGACGTCGACCGGGAGGCGTTGCTCGTCCTGCTGGACCTCGCCGGCGTTCGAGTCTCGTCGGGCGCCGCGTGCGCGAGCGGAACACCCGGCCCCTCACCCGTGCTGCGTGCGATGCGCGTCGACGACCGCGTGGCGGCGGGGGCGATTCGCGTCTCGTTCGGTCCGTCGACGTCGAAGGACGACGTGACGCGCCTGCTCGACGCGCTCGACCGCTCGATCGATCGCGTGCGGCGCCGCTGAATCTTTTTCCGTTCTCAAAAAAGCCACAACCCTCGCTCCGCTCTTCGCTCGCCATCGGCGGCCGATGCACACGTCGTCCGCCGGCCATCGACCGCCCGTTGACAGGTTCTCCTCACAGGAGTACAACCCGCGCCGCTTCGTTCGCGAAGCCGGTTGGCGACGGACTCATCCACACCTAGGTCATGCGACTTCGATGCACCGAAGCGGTGCGTCGAGCGGGGGGGTTTTCTGGATGCACGCGGGGGATCACGAGGCGGCCGCAACGGGCATCGACGCGTTCCTGGTTCACGTCCAGGAGCTCGTGCAGCCGCAGCAGTTCAACACCTGGTTCCGTGACGTGAAGGTCACGGACCAGGGGAACGACGGGCTCCGCGTCCTCGCCCCGAACTCGTTCGTCCGTGACTGGATCTCGAACTACTACGGCGACATCCTCGGCCAGGCCGCGCGGCACGCGTTCGGCGAGGAACGCGGGATCGTCCTCGGGGTCGACCCGGACGCGCCGCCGGCGCCGAAGATCGAGGAGCCGCAGCCCTCGGTCACCGCCGCCACCGCCGTCACGGGGAGAGGCCCGGCGCGACCGGCGCGCACGTCCCCCGAGCTCGACTCGTACTCCGACACGATCCTCCACCCCGACTACCTTTTCGACAACTTCGTGGTCGGGGCGTCGAACCAGTTCGCGAACGCGGCCGCCACCGCCGTCGCG
>JAUIEL010000164.1 GCA_030428825.1 bacterium | reverse complement strand
AGTTCCCCCGTCCGGAGATCACCGGCGGCCTCGTCGTGAAGGGCGCGCGTCTCGTGTCGATCGTCGGGTTCCGGTTCGACTCGCCCCACGGGGACGGCCTCGCCGCGGTCCGGATCGTCGACAGCCAGGCGGTGACGGTGGCGCACTGCGTCGGCACGCCGGGCGACGACGGAGGCGTCCACGCGACCGGCTCGGTCCGGGTGACCGTCGACGGCGGGCAGTGGGCCAGCATGCTGACCTCCGGCGGCGGCCCCGGCGACGGCGTGCGGATCGTCGGCGGTTGCGATCACGTCGTGCGCGGCTCCGAGACGAAGAACAACAAGGGGGTCGGCGTCCGGATCGAGGCCCCGCTCTCCCTGGTCAAGAAGGTCGAGGCGACCGGGAACGCGCAGGGCGGCATCGTGATCGACGGGCTGAACAACGAGGTGAAGAGCGTCCACGCGAAGGGGAACGGCGGCGCCGGGCTCGTCGTGCGCGGGGTCTGCGCCGTCTCCAAGAGCAGCTTCCGGAAGAACGACGGCGCCGGCGTCGAGGTCGGCGACGGGGGCGCGGTCTCGTTCACCGGCGGCGTGGTCGAAGACAACACGATCGCCAAGAACGGCGGCCCCGGGCTGCACGTGCGCGAGGACCAGCACGGCCTCCTGATCGAGAAGAACGGCGTGACCGGAAACGGCGGCGCGGGGATCCGGATCCACTCCGACGCGCACCGGGTGACCGACAACGTCGCCGAGTCGAACGGCGGCGGGCACGGCATCGTCGTGCTCGGCGGCGCCACGTCGAACTGCCTCACCGACAACAAGGTCTCCTCGAACTCCGGAGAAGGCATCCGGATCGAAGGAGACGACAACCTCCTGGTCGGAAACGTCGCGAAGGGGGACGACGGCATCGTGTCGGCGTCCGGCGCGACCGGAAACCAGGGGCACGCGAACAAGACGGCGAGCGGGAAGAACGACTTCCCGTGATCGCCGATGCCGAGGGAGAGAGGATGATGATGTCTCCGATGAAGCTCGCCGCGATGACGGCACTCCTCGCCGCCGGGGCGGGGACGGTCGCGACCGCCCAGACGAGCCTCCTGCGCGTCGACGGCGGGGCCGGCGGTTCGCTCGGCTTCGGGATCGAGGCGGTCTCGAACATCATGGACGTGACCGGCGACGGCGTCCCCGAGCTCGTGGTCGGCGATCCTCCGGCGATGCAGGTCCGCATCGTGAACGGCGCCACCGGGGCGACCATCGACACGATCACCGAGGTCGGGGCGAGCACCCTCTTCGGTTGGTCGGTCGCCGGCGGGCCGGACATGTTCAACGCCGGACAGCCGACGGTGCTCGTCGGCGACCCCGGGGCGAACCGCGTCCGCCTGTACGAGCTGAACAACGACGGGACGCTCTCCGGCACGATCATCGACGACGCCTCGGTCACCGGCAACTACGGCTGGTCGGTCGCGTTCACGAACGACGTCGACCTCGACGGCGTCCCGGACATCCTCGGCGGCGCGCCGGCCGCGAGCTCGAACGGCGTCAACTCCGGCGGCGGGGTCTGGCGCTCGACCGGGAACCTCGCGCGGATGCGGGTGATCGACGACGGCGAGATCGGCAGCGGGCTCGGCTACTCGGTCGACGGGCTGTCGGACATCGACGAGGACGGGCAGGCGGAGCTCCTGATGTCCCCGATCACCGGGCCGGCCGTGCGCGTCTACTCCGGCGCGACCGTCTTCTGCTACGACGCCGAGACGATGATGCCGTGCGCCGAGCCGATCGACCTCGCGACGCTCGGCTCGATCACCCTCACCTCGCTGACCGGGCTCGCGGCGAAGAGCGCGGGCGACATCGACAACGACGGGCTCGAGGACATCGTCGTCGGGAACGTCTTCAGCGAGGAGGCGGAGCTCCCGGGCTCGTTCACGCGGATCTACGCGGGGACCGCCGAGCTGTCGCTCCTGCGCGAGGTCCAGGAGACGAACTCCGGCAGCTTCTTCTTCGGCAGCGCCGTGAACACGGCCGGCGACGTCGACGCCGACGGGTTCGTCGACTTCGTGACCGGGTCGTTCCTGAACAACTTCGCCCGCGTCTACTCGGGCGAGGAGGGGGCGCCGCTCGTCACCTGGCGCGGCGACGGCTTCAAGGAGGGGTTCGGCTTCTCCGTCGGCCCGGCCGGGGACAACAACATGGACGGCACCGACGACGTGATCGTGGGTTGCCAGCAGGACTACGTGAAGGTGCTCTCGGGGCTCGACCCGGAGGACGGGCTGTTCCTCACCGGGACGCGACTCGACGGCGAGATCGTGGCGCCGACGGTCACGCTGATCGACGACGACCAGGCGGCGTTCTTCGGCCTGAAGGGGATGGAGTTCCGGGTCCGCGTGAAGATCCCCGGCGGCAGCAACGCGCGGCTCCGGGTGCGGGTCATCGACGCGCTCGGCATGGCGATCGCCGACTGGACCTTCAAGAACAAGTCGGCCCCCCAGAAGCGCTCGGTCACGCTGAAGTCGAACCAGATCCACCGGCTCGAGGTCACCTCGCTCGGCGGCACGCTCGGGACGTATCGGATCCGCACGTCGGCCGGCTTCCCGACGAAGGCGAAGACGAGCAAGGAGACGGAGAGCGGCAAGGCGCTCGGCGGCTTGATCGAGGCCGAGTTCCTCGCCGTCCCCGGTTCGACGTTCAAGGCGAAGCTGAAGCCGGTGAAGGGGTTCCCCGCCTTCCCCTCGGCGCAGCTCGTCCAGCCGAACGGATCGGCGCTCGTCCTGATCCCGTACACCGAGGCTCAGAAGCCGAAGACGACGGTCCTGAAGGGCGTCCCGCTGTCGCAGCTCGGTGTCCACAAGCTCGTGATCTACGGCGCCGAGCAGGCGAACAGCGCGGTGCAGCTCCTGCTGAAGCCGAACCAGGCGACCGACACGGTGATCAAGCCGATCGACTGAGCGCGCGCCGCGATCGACGACGGCGGGACGGGCGGCCCCGTCCCGCCGTCGCGCGTCTCAGGCCCTCGCCGCCGCGCCCGGTCGCGCCACGTAATAGTTGTTCAACAGGTCGTGCTCGAGCGTCCGGACCCGGACGTCCTCGAAGCCGGCCTCCGCCAGCATCTCGAGCGCCCGCTCCTCGCCCCACGCGGCGCCGAGCCCCGCGCCGCCGTCGGCCAGCGAAACGGTCATGCAGTGCAGGCAAGAGATCGTGTAGACGAACGCGCCCATCGGGTGGGCGCGGTTCGCCGCCGGGTCGACCGACGCCCGGATGTCCTGCATCAGGTAGACGCCGTCCGCGCGGAGCGCGCGGCGGATGTTCGAGAGCAGCGCGTCCGGCCGCGCCTGGTCGTGGACGGCGTCGAACGTGCAGACGAGGTCGAACGCGCCGTCGTCGTCGAACGCGGCCGCGTCCCTCGCCTCGAACCGGACGTTCGTCAGGCCGCTCCGGCGCGCGTCCTCGTTCGCCGCCGCCGTCGCCTCGTCCGACCGGTCGTACCCGACGAACCGGCTCCGCGGGTACCGCTCGGCGAGCGCGAGCAGCGCGCGCCCCCGGCCGCAGCCGACGTCGAGGACGTCGATGCCGGCCTCCAGACGATCGGTCAGCCCCGGGACGATCGGGAGGATCGCGTCGAAGAGCGGACGGACCACGGTCAGGTCGCTCTCCTCCGCCATCACCTCGTGGAACCGGGGGTAGGCGTCGTAGCCGAGGCCGCCCCCTTCGCGGAACCGCTCGACGATCCCGTCCTCCACGCTTCCGAGGACGGCGAACCACTGGAACATGGAGGCGAGGAACTGGTCGCCGTCGCGGGCGAGGCAGGCGGCGTGCTCGGCCGGCAGCGACGCGGCGCCGGTGAGCGGGTCGAGGTCGACCAGGCCGCCGGCGACCATCGCGCCGAGCCACTCGCGCACGTACCGCTCGTCGAGGCCCGCCCGTTCGGCGAGGGCGGTGGACGTCGCGGCGGGAGCCGCCGCGAGGGCGTCGAACAGGCCGGTGCGGTGGCCGATCGAGATCATCAGGGAGAGGGCGGCGTCGTTCGCCATCGCGACCAGGCGGTCCGCGAACGGAGGCGCGCCGGCCGCCGGCGGCGCGGGGAGAGAGGTCTCGGGAGTCATGGACGGTTCCTTTCGGTCGGTGGGGAACGAGGGGCGGCGACGGAGCGAACGCGGATTCCCGCCGGCCGCGAGGGGCGCAGCGTCCGTGCGGAGACCGGGCTGCCGGTAGACTCCGGTCTCGCTGTCCGCCCCGGAGTCCCCCATGCCGATCCTCCTCCTCGCGGCGCTTCTCGTCGCGGCGCTCGAAGACGACCCCGCGAAGCTCCTCACCCGGAAGGACGTCGGGGACCGGCTGCGCGGCGTCGAGCTCCTCGCGTCCGCGGGCGGGAAGGACGCCGAGCGACACCTGAAGAAGGCGGTGAACGACGACGACTTCGAGGTCGTCCTCCGCGCGGTCGAGGCGCTCGGCGAGGTCGGGACCGGGAACTCGACGAAGATGCTCGCCACGATCGCGACCGACCATCCGCTCCGGATCGTGCGGCGGGCCGCGGCGACGTCGCTGGCGCGGATCGACGCCGAGGACGGGGCGAAGAAGCTGACCGGGCGGTTGCGCGGGAAGACGAAGGCGGCGGCGGCCGAGGCGCTGGCGGTGATCGGCGACCCGTCGAGCCGGAAGGTGTTCGAGAAGCTGGCGGAGGAGGTCGACCCGGGGCTTCAGGGGTACGCGCTCCTCGGTCTCGCGCGCGCGGCGGGGCTCGACGACGACGAGGTGCGCGAACGGCTGGAGGAGGCGCTCGCGTCGACGAACACGCGGCGGTCGGCCGGGGCGGCGCGCGCGCTGGCGGCGACGGGGGACGCGCGGGCGCTCGGGCCGATCCTCGCGCGGCTGACCGGGGCGCGGACGACCGACGTGCTGGCGCGGCGGCTGATCGACGCGGCGGTGACGCTCCGGGAGGCGGTCGACGCCGGGGCGCGCGCGTCGTTCGACGCGTCGCTGGTCGCCGCGCTCGAGGGGGCGGAGTCGGCGGCGGGGATCGCGTCGATGGTCCGGTTGCTGGCGCGGGTCGGGACCGCGTCGTTCGCGGAGGCGGTCGCGAAGGCCGCGGCGGCGCACGGAGAGGAGTCGGTCCGGTCGGCGGCGGTCGCGGCGCTCGGGCGGCTCGGCGGGGAGGCGGCGTTCGACGCGGTGGCGAAACGGCTGAAGGACGACGGGGCGGCGCGGGTCCGGTTCCACGCGGTGCGGGGGCTCGCGGCGATCGACGACGAACGGGCGCGCGAGCCGATCGTCGCCGCGCTGGACGACCGCGACCCGACGGTGCGCGAGGAGGCGGCGGTCGTCTGCGGCGAGCGGCACTGGCTCTCGACGGCCGACGCGCTGCGGGCGCGGCTGGACGACGACGACTGGCGGGTGCGACTGGCGGCGGCGGTGTCGCTCGGGTCGCTGCAGGACGAGGCGGCGATCGAGCCGTTGAAGGCGCGGCTGGCGTCGAGCGGGGAGTGGCGCGAGCGGGCGACGGCGGCGACCGGGCTCGGGCGGATCGGGCGGCGCGAGGTCGTGCCGGCGTTGATCGAGGCGCTCGACGACGCGGACCCGATGGTGAAGGCGATCGCGCGCGACTACCTGAAGCGACTCTGCCTCGCCGACCTCCCCGCCGACCCGGCGCCGTGGCGGAAGTGGTGGGAGGGGAACGAGAAGAAGTTCTCCTTCCAGGACCGGAACCGCCGGTACGAGGACGCGCGGGACGAGAAGTACGCGTACGGCGACTTCAAGCGGCGGCCGTACGGCGCGCTGGCGGACATCGACGTGATCGTGCTGGGCGGCGGGAACGACGGGATTGAGAAGTACCTCGCGGCGGCGACGATCGCGCACCGGATGACGGCGAAGGGAGAGGTGAAGGCGTCCGGCCTGAACCCGAACGCGGTCTTCATCGCGAACTGTCCCGGTCAGCTCGACGGGGACGACCCCGACCGGATCGAGTGGTTCGTCCACTCGGGCGGCTACGTCTTCGCGACCTGCTGGGGGCTGACGCGGACGGTGGCGCGGGTCTTCCCGGGGATCATCCACGCCGAGCGGATGGAGGCGGACCGGTCGAGCGTCGACGCCGACCCCGCGGCGCCGGAGTCGCCGCTGCTGGACGACGTGGTCGCGCCGCACACCGAGCTGCAGTACGGGATCGCGGGGTACCAGCTGATCGTCGTCGACGACCCGGAGCGGTTCGAGGTGCTGATCGACTCGGAGGCGGCGGACGCGCAGTGGGGGCAGGGGAACCTGTTCGGGTGGTTCCGGGCCGGGCACGGCGTGGTGGCGGACAGCACGAACCACTTCACGCTGCAGGGGATGGACGGGCTGAAGTTCGGGTCGGCGGACGAGCGGATGGCGTACGCGTTCGAGCGGCTCGGGTACGACTTCGAGCGGCTGCGCGAGCTGCGCGAGGAGGGGGTGTTCAAGAAGGACCGCTCGGCGGCGGACGCGGTCGACGACCAGTCGTTCCTCCGGTTGATGGCGAGGTTCGTGCACCTGCGCCGGAAGGTCGACGGGTGAGCGAGGCGGCCACGGGCGCGAGCGGGGCTCTCGTCCTCCTCGGGTTGGCCTCGGTCCTCGGGTGTTCGCGTTCGCCGGAGGGGGCGGGGGCGGTCCGCCCGAACCTCGTCGTGGTCACGCTCGACACGACCCGCGCGGACCGGCTCGGGTTCATGGGGCACGCGGCGGCCGAGACGCCGCACCTCGACGCGCTGGCCGCGGGGGGGACGGTGTTCACGGAGGCGCGGACCTGCGTGCCGCTGACCCTGCCGGCGCACGCTTCGCTCTGGACCGGGCTCTATCCTCCCGCGCACGGGATCCGCGACAACGGCGTGGCGAGCCTCGGCGCGGCGGCGGAGACCCTGGCGGAGCGGGCGAAGGTGGCGGGGTACGCGACGGGGGCGTTCGTGTCGGCGTTCGTGCTCGACGGGCAGTACGGGCTCGACCAGGGGTTCGACGTCTACGACGACGTCCCGACGCGGCGGTTGATCTCGGGCGGGTTCATCGAGGAGCGGCCGGCGAACGAGACGGTCGACGCGGCGCTGGCGTGGATCGAGACGGTCGAGCGCCCGTACCTCCTCTGGGTGCACCTGTTCGACCCGCACGCGCCGTACGCGCCGCCGGGCGGGGATCCGGACGCGTCGGCGGAGGAGGCGTACGACGGGGAGATCGCGTTCTGCGACGCCGAACTCGGGCGGCTGTTCGCGGCGCTGGGCGGAGCGACGGACGAACCCGCGACGGTCGTCTGCGTCACGTCGGACCACGGCGAGGCGTTCGGCGAGCACGGCGAGGCGACGCACGGCGTGTTCGTGTACGACGCGACGCTGCGGGTGCCGCTCGTGTTCGCGGGGCCGGGGGTCCCGGCGGGCGCACGCGACGCGACGCCGGCGTCGATCGTCGACGTGGCGCCGACCCTGCTCGCGCTCGCCGGGCTGCCGCCGGCGGCGGACGCGCACGGGGCGGCGCTGCTCGGCGGCGACGGCGGGGCGCCGCGGCGGCCGATCTGGTTCGAGAGCCTGAACGGTTGGATCGACCACCGCTGGTCGCCGCTGATCGGCGTGACGAACGGCGTCGACAAGGTGATCGAGGCGCCGCGGCCGGAGCTGTTCGACGTCCGCGCCGATCCGGGGGAGCGGGACGACCGCGCGGGGAGGGACGAGGCGTCGCTCGCGCGGCTGAGGGACGCGGCGCGGTCGGCGTGGTCGGCGCTGGCGCGGGAGCGGCCGCTCGCCGAGGCGCGGGAGATCGGCGAGGAGGAGCGACGGACGCTGGAGCAGCTCGGGTACACCGTCGGCGCCGGCGGCGCGGGCGGGGACGCGCCGTATCCCGCCCCGGACCTCCCCGACCCGAAGGATCGGATCGGCGTCGAGACGGCGAAGAACCGGGCGCTGGCGCTGATGGCGCGGTTCCGGGCCGACCCGGCGCGGAACGGGGCGGCGCTCGACCGGGCGATCGCGCTGCTGGAGCGGGCGCTCGTCGACGACCCGCGGGCGCCGCTGCTGCACGAGTCGCTCGGCGCGTGCCTCGTGCAGCGGCGCGAGTTCGAGCGCGGCGTCGAGCACCTGCGCGAGTGCCTCGCCCTCCGCCCGGAGCGCGTCGAGGCGCGCCACGCCCTCGCCGTCGCGTTCCTCGCGCTCGGCCACCAGGACGACGCCCGCCGCGAGCTCCGCCGCTGCCTCGACGACCAGCCGTCGTTCGTCCTCGCCGCCCGCACGCTCGCGATGCACCTCGAGGACGCGAAGGAGTGGGCCGCCGCGGCCGACGCCTGGCGGCATTTCCTGAGGGAGTGGGACGGGGACGACGAGCATCGCCGAGCGGCGAGGGAGGGCTTGGTCCGAGCGCTGGCGAACGAGTGACAGGGAAGGAAGGAGAGGAAGGAAAGGAAGGAGAGGAAGGAGAGGGCGCTCGCGCGGAGCGGGCGGGAGTGGGGCCGGGACGACGCTGAGGGCGGTTCTCCCATCGAACGCTCGATCACCGGGCGCGGCCTCTCCTCCTCCGCGTCAGCGCCCTCTCCTTCCTTCTTCCCCTTCCTCCCTCTCCAGTTCAATCAGTCGGGGGGAGTTCCGCAGATGCTCCTCCGTCCTCGCGGGGTCGATCGTCCGCGCCGCTTCCAGTTCTCGGCGGGCGCGGGCCGGCTCTTCGAGTCGGACGAAGGTCTCGGCGAGGGCGAGCCGCGCGTCGGCGGTGTCCGGTTCGAGTCCGGCGTCGCGCTCGGTCTCGTACGCCGCGATCGCGGCGCGCGCGGCGGCGTCGGCGCCGAGGTCGGAGAGGAGGCGTCCGACGTGGAGGGCGAGGCGGGCGTCGGCGGGGGCGAGGCGGCGCGCCTTCGTCGCGAACCGGGCGGCGACGTCCGCGCCGAGCTCGTACGTCGCGACGTCCGCCGCGATCGCGTAGTGCAGCCAGGCGTCGTACGGCGCGAGGGCGGCCGCCGCGGCGAGCTCCGTCCGCGCCGCCTCGTCCTCGCCGAGCACCGAGTGCGCCCGCGCCTCCGCCAGGCGCGCTCGCGCCTTCAGGTTGACGCGCGGCTCGAACCCCGCGTGCGGCGCCGGATCGCCGAGCGTCTCCTTCAGCCACCGCCCTCCCTCGACGCCGAGCAGCTCGATCAGCACGACCGATCGGGCCAGGTGGTGCGCCGCCCGCGCGTGGTCCCGCTCGGCCGTCGCGAGCTCGGCGAGGCGGGCCGCGGCCGGGAGCTCGCGCCGTCCGTTCCGCGGCGGGAGGCGGTACGCCAGGTCGAGGAACTGCGCCCGCAGCGGATCGAACGCCGCCGGCGCCCCCTTCAGCGCGTCGGCCAGCCCGACGTACAGCGCCTTCGGCAGGAGCGCGAGGAGGCCGCTCTGCCGCGCCCGCTCGACCTCGACCTCGAGCGCGGCGGCGACGTCGTACGGCCGCCCGCTCGTCCGCGCCAGGTCGAGGAGCGCGTGCATCACCGTCACCTCGAACGCGAACGCCGCGTCGGTGTCGTACACCGCCGCCTCGAGCGCCGGCGCCTGCATCAGGAGGAGCGCGGCGAGCGGCACCGCCACGTCGACCCGTCCGGTGCGGGCGACGGCGCGCGCGGTCGACTCGAGCCAGAGTCGCGCCTCGTCGTCCGCGCCGTCGGCCTCCTCTCCGCGGACGCGCGCCGCCGCCTCCTCGAACCATCCGCGCAGGACGTCGGCGGCCGTGTCGCCGCCGATCACCGCGAGGCTCTCCGCGACCGCGACCCGCAGCGTCCGCTCGGTCTCGTCGTCGACGAGCGCGACCAGCCGGTCGGTCATCGGCGCGCGCAGCTCGCCGGCACGTTGGACGATCGCGGCCTTCACCACCGGGTCGTCCTCCCGCGCGAGGACCGCGTCGAGCCCGCGCGCCGCCTCCTCCGCCGAGGGGAACCGGACCGTCCCGATCAGCTCGATCCGCTCCTCCGACTGCAGGCCGTCGTACGCGGCCACGAACGACGGGAACGCCGCGTTCACGCCCCGCTTGAAGAGCGACCGGAACGTCTCGAGCCGGACGTCGCGGTCGTCGCACTCGAGGCCGCGCAGCGCCACGCCGAGCGTCCGCCCCGCGCCGCCCGCGCGGAGGGCGACCAGCCCGGTCAGGATCGCGTCGGTCGCGCCGGTATCGAAGCGGCGCGCGAGCTCGACCGCGGCCCGCTCGTCCGCGTCCTTCCCGCCGAGCCGTGTCAGCAGCCGGTACGCCCCGTCGTCGAGCGGCCCCGCGCCGAGCCGCGCCGCGACCTCGCGCCCGACCTCCGCTCGGAGCGCGGCGTCTCCGAGGTTCTCCAGCGTCGCGCGCGCCGCCTCCGCCGCGGGCCCGGGATCGTCGAGCCGTCGGAGGACGCGGTACGCGAACTCCCGCGCGCCGTCGCCGCTGGCGTACGTCGCCATCAGCCGCTCCATGCGCCGCCGGACCCACTCGACCGGTTCGGCCTGGATGCGCGGCCAGAGCAGGTCGACCTCCTCCGCCGTCGACGCGCCGACCGCGAGGAGGAGCCGGAACGCGCGCAGCCGGAGGTTCGAGTCCGGGTCCGCGAGCGCGCTGATCAGACCGGAGCGCGCCTCCTCCGTCCGCGGCAGGTCTTCGAACGCCGCGCAGAGCTCGTCGCGGAGGACGCGCGGCTGGGCCGGGTCGTAGATCCAGAGGAGCTCGAACGTGGTGTCGACCGAGCGGAACCGCCGGAGGCCGTGGATCGCCGCGGCGCGCGCGGACGGCGCCCGATCGACGTCGCGCGCGATCTCCAGGAGCGGGGCCCGCGCGGCCGCCCCGGCGAGCGTGACGAGCAGCGCGGCGAGCGATTCCGCGCCGGCGCGGTCCGCCGCGATCGCGTCCTCGAGCAGCCCGCGCGCGGCGTCCGGTTCGCGCGCGAGGGCGAACACCGCGGGGTGGCGGAGGTCCGGGTCGCCGGAGGTCGCGCCGGCGAGGAGGAGGGCGTGCGTCCCCGGACCGACGACCGGGCGGCCGCGCCACGCGAGCGACTGCGCGGCGGTGAGGCGGAGACCGTCCGGGGCGGCCTCGTCCGCGAGCAGGCGTTCGAGCGCGCGGAGCGACCGCTCGTCCGCGAAGACCCGCAGGCGCCGGACGATGCGCCGGGCCCGCTCGCGCGCCGTCGGAGGCGCGGTCGTCCCGCGCTCGCTCGGGGCGGCGCGAGCGACGTCGTCGGCGGTCGCGTCGATCGAGGCGAGCGTC